>CAMKMR010000201.1 GCA_946413945.1 uncultured Lachnospiraceae bacterium
TGCTAAAAAACAGGAACAAAGATCTCGTGATGTAAGCGGTGAAGCTGTACAGCAAGGTCTCTTAAAGATTCTTGAGGGCAGCCAGGTTGAAGTACCTGTTGGTTCCGGCAGTAAAAATGCCATGACTCCAACCACGATGATGGATACATCCGGAATCCTATTTATCTGCGGCGGAGCATTTCCAGATCTTGAAGGTATCATTAAACATAGACTTACAAATGAATCTTCTATAGGTTTCGGCGCTCCTCTTAAGGATGAATATGACAACGATCCACACCTGCTTGCAAAACTCACAACAGAAGATTTAAGAGAATTTGGTATGATCCCTGAATTTATAGGAAGACTGCCAGTAATATTCGCTTTAGATTCTCTTGATAAAGACATGTATATAAGGATCCTCAAGGAGCCAAAGAACTCTATCATTAAGCAGTATAAGAAACTGCTCAGAATGGATGAAGTAGATCTTGAATTTGATGATTCTGCATTTGAAGCCATTGCTGAAGAAGCAGCTAAGAGAAAGACAGGTGCAAGAGCCCTTAGATCTATCATAGAAAATTTCATGCTTGATATAATGTACCAGATCCCTAAGGACGATAACATCGGTAAAGTTACTATAACCGGAGACTATGTCCGTGGAAAAGGAGCTCCGATAATCACAATGAGAGGCACAGAATAAAACCTGACGAGGCTTACAATGATCTTCGCAGGATATCTTGTATATTTTTTTGCAGTAAGATAAATCAAAAAAACAGGATGTAGTATTCTACACCCTGTTTTTTATTTATGAAACACGTATCTTAATAATATAATTCACCCTTAACATCATCAGCTGTGTAATAAACCATATTTGTTTCTGGCTGATAATATACATTAAGCTCCTTTGGTGCTTTCTCAAATGAAGCTTTAACCTTAGCGATAACGTCCTCAAGATTTACATCTCCACCCTGATACTGTACGTGGAATTCAACCTTAGTATCAGCTTTCTTTGCTGCTGGCTTCTTCGCTGGAGTCTTCTTTGCTGCCGGCTTCTTTTCCTCAGTCTTTGCTACTGCTTTCTTAGCTGGAGCTTTCTTTGCTGCTGGCTTCTTTTCTTCTGTCTTTACTGCTTCCGTCTTCTTAGCTGGAGCCTTCTTTTCTGCCTCTTCCTTCTTAGCTGGAGCCTTAACCTCAGCCTTTGCAACCTCCTTAACTTCAGCTGTAACCTCAGCCTTTGGTGCTTCAGCCTTCTTAGCTGCTGCAACCTTCTTAGCAAGATCGTCTACACTAGTCTTCTTAACTGCCATTTCACCAAACCTCCATAAATAATATACTTTTTCCCTATGTTGTAATAATTATATAAGTCTTTTAACCGATTTTACCCGTAATATCACGTTTTTTCAAGAAAATCGCTTTTTTTCTCTATTTTAACTATATTTTTTCATATTTTAACCATATTTGAGAACATTTTGCACAAGAAAAAATGAATTTTCTTGCATATTTACTCTAATAACATCACTCCCCTGCGTCTTCAGAGTTTCCTTCGCTTCCTTCTGCAGACTTATATATAACCAAACTATTTGTAACAGAGTCTGCTATTTTCTCAAAGGACCAATAAGTCTGACTATTCAATTTACTGTATGGATCGTGAATAATAAATGTTCCTCCTTCAGCCATTCCCATTACTATAACAAAATGTCCGCCATCGGTCGCATTTCCTTCACCGAGTCTTAAGATTACATTTTTACCACTTTCAACCGTCTCCTTAAGTGTTGCCGCTGAAAGCTTGATATCTTCAGTTACAAATCCATAATTCTTTGCAACTGCCTCTATCATAGAAACTTCTGTTCCGGTCTTTTTATTATAACCATTTGATGAGTTGATAAATTCAGCGATCTTATCCGGTGTTACAGACACATCTGCTGAACCATCTATTATAGCCATTGAAAGAACTGTGGCAGCACTTCCCTTCATACCTATATTGGAATCTCCATAGGACTTATATCCCCATCTCTTATCCCACTGGTAAAGCCTTACATTTGCAAATGGGTCCTGATCCTCATCAGTAAGAGTTGTATCCGAATCAACCTGATATCTTCCTATACCATATTCATATAAAAATGATGTCAGCTCCGGATTTATAGCTGCTCTTTCATATGTTCCAGCCGGGAAAATATTCTCATTATTCTTTATCCACTTGATTTCTGAATCCAGCTGATCTAATTGTGTTATAACTTCTGAATCTGTAGGACTGGCAAGTAATGCATCCTGCTTTGTAACTACTTCTGTAACAGCCTCACTTGTCGTTTCTTCTTTCTTTTCTTCCTTTGCCGTTTTCTTACCATCCGGTCCATGGCCAGTGGCATTTATTATCAGAAGCATAAGGATTGAAAATATGCAGACTCCTCCAACTACCACCACTATTTTATAAATATGATGAAGATTTTTCCACCACCCTTTAATATCCATTAAGTAACTTCCTCCTTCATACTTGATAAACCATTCTTTAGTTTAACCGAAACATCAAAAATCTGCAATATTCTTTCTTTTTTCTTTTTTTATGCTTTTATTTTGACAATTCAATAAAAAATCTTTTATAAAAATCTTCTATTATTTCCTGATAAGCATTAAATACTTCATGCTTTGATTCTTCATATCTTATGATACTGCAGGATCCTATCTTCTTTATTGCCCTATCTGTATAAGCTTCAACATCAACAAGATGATCATTACCTGCCTGAAAAATGACGACATCAGCCTTTATCTTATCAAGATGTCTTAAAAGCTTTCTATCCGCCTTTATACTCTCAAATTCCCAGGCATAGGTTCCACCGTAAGTCTTATAATGATCATCTTCAAGCCTTTGCATAAAAAGATAATCATACCTGGCTTTAGAAAGGGTAGAACTCTTTTCAAATATAGGTGTCGGATCAAATTTATGCTGATTAAATGCCAGTTTTTTCCTCTGACCTGATAACCTTATATAAATTGCCACAAGATCTATGGCAATCTGTGGTATCCCCCCTGTCCTAAGCTTAAACATAGGTGATGAAAGTATAGCCTTTTTAAAATAATCCGGATACTCTTCAAGAAATAAGCCTGCCACAGCTCCACCCATTGAGTGGGCAAAAAGCACCAGTTTTTCTTTAACAGTCTTTTTAAGAACAACTCCGTCAAGGAAACACTTTAAATCCTTTACATAATCAGAAAAATGATCAATATGAACCACATCGATCTCATCTATTTCCCTGGCCGAGAGTCCATGCCCTCTTTGTTCCAACATAAAAAAGCCATATCCCATCCTGTAAAGATACTCTGCCATTTCATGATACTTGCCCCAGAACTCACAAAAGCCATGAACCATCACCACAATCCTTTTTGCTTCCTGAGGGATTGCATAATAATATTTAATTTTTTTATTATCAAAGCTTTTAAAATACCCTTCCTTTACAGAATTCTTCCTCCAGTATTTTCCCTCTTTATTCATAACCTCAAGGAATTCATCTTCCCCATAAATATAAAGCCCTTCCGGGAGCCTTAGATTTTCTGTTGGCAGATCTGTTAATTTTATCAACTTAATTGTTTTTTCCATCAATTATCTTTCTCGCCTTCTCAGGATAATTTGTGATCACTGCATTTACGCCCCGCTGGATACATTCCTTAATATCCGCCTCTTTATTTATCGTCCACACATTAACATCTATTCCTTCTTTCTTACACTGTTCCATAAAGCCAGGATATCTAAGATTATAACCTGCAGGATGGAGGGCATTTACCCCATGTTTTTTTGCATATTCCGGCATATCAAGACTTCCATCCATATAAAGGAATCCCACTTTTGCCTCAGAATCGATTTCCTTTATCTTCATTACTGAATAATGATTAAAAGAAGAATATATTACCCTGTCATTAAAAGCGTATTTATGTGTAAGCTCTACGATCTTTTTTTCTATATCATAGAAAATGATACCTGTTTTTAATTCAATATTAATTGTAAGATCAGTATCCTTAAGCAGTTCAAAAACCTCACTCATAAGCGGGATCTGCTCTCCCTCAAAAGCAGGATTTGAATTTGAGAAATCAAATTTTTTAAGATCTTCTAAGCTGTAATACATTAAAAGTCCTTTTTTATCTGATGTTCTGTCTATAGTCTCATAA
>CAMKMR010000202.1 GCA_946413945.1 uncultured Lachnospiraceae bacterium
CCAAGCTTAATACAGCTAATGAAGATGTGCAGAACTTCCTTTTAGATGTTGCTCTTTATTGGATAAAAAAAGCAGATATCGACGGCTGGAGACTGGATGTTTCAGATGAGGTATCTCACGATTTCTGGAGAAGATTCAGAAAAGAGGTTAAGAGTCTTAAAGATGATTGTGTTATCATTGGAGAAAACTGGCATGACGCTTATTCATATCTGATGGGTGATCAGTATGACAGTATTATGAATTATGCATTTACAAAGGCCTGTCTTGACTACTTCGCAAGAAATAATTTCACTGCAACAGAAATGGCAGAGAAGCTGAATGCGGTGCTTATGAGAAACAAGACTCAGGTAAATGATATGATGCTCAACCTGCTTGATTCCCATGATACTCACAGATTCTATACTGAGCTTGGGAAAAATAAGAAGAGGCTCTTATGTGCCTTGGCTTTAGAAGCAGTTTTCCCAGGTGCTATGTGTATCTATTACGGAACTGAAATCTGTATGGAAGGCGGATATGATCCAGACTCAAGACGATGCTTTAACTGGGATAAGTCAAGCTGGGATATGGACTTCTTAAATGAACTTAAGCAGCTTATAAAGTTAAGAGATAACAGTATTATCAAAAATGGAATAGTGAGAATCTATTCAAGGGACGAACTCTTATGTGTCGAAAGACAATTTGAGGGAAAGAAGATAATACTTAAGATAAATCTAAGTAATGAAAGGAAACAAGGAATCGATACAGATTCTTATATGATAAGTGAGGAGGATATGTAATGAAAAAGAGAATACTTGCACTTTCACTTGCAGGCCTTATGACAGTATCCCTGGCAGGATGTAAAAGTGAGAAAACTACTGAAGAAAACACTGCAAACAATGCAGAAAAAACAACAACATCATCAACTGCCACAAAGGGGTCACCTCTTTTTACAGGTCAGTTAGAGGAAAATGTTACTATCCATGTTCTTGAAAATGATACTGCTATTTCAAAGGGATATTTTAAAGAATTGATAGATGCATTTAATGAAGCATATAAGGATAAGGGTATCACAGCAGTGGATGCAAACATGGATCAGTATCTTGATCTTGCAAACGATGGCCCTTACGGTTATGGTCCTGATGTTCTTTATCAGGCAAACGACGTGATCATGCAGTATGTTGAAGGAAAGCACATCCTTCCACTTCCACTTGATCAGTTTGATCTTTGTGATCAGATCCCTGAATCAGCATGGAAGGCATATCAGACAACGATTGACGGACAGACATATACATGTGGAATCCCTGTAAATGTTCAGGCACCAATGCTTTATTATAGAAAAGATCTTCTTCCAAGCAACTGGGCAGCTGAATGGGATAAGGATGCTGATAATGTTCCTGATATGGCTGAGTCATGGACAGAAATGTATAATTATTCAAAAAAGGTTCATGAAGAGGATGCATCAAAATATGGCTATATGAAGTCTCTTAATGATATGTATTTCACAAGTGGTTTCCTCTTTAGTTACGGGGGCTATATCTTTGGAAATAACAACACAGATCCTTCAGACATCGGATTTAGTGCCGGAGAAGCTGAAAAGGGAGCAAATGTTCTCGCTCAGCTGGCAAGTCAGATGAATGAGGATTGTATCGATGATACTATAACAACTAATGCCTACAGCAAGTTAGCAGATGGAACATACTTTGCTACAATTTCAACTCCAGATGTTTATTCAACATTTAGGGGTGAATTAGTTAATAAGTATCAAGAGGAAGGAAAGTCACAGGCGGAGGCTGAAAAGCTGGCAGATGAAAATCTTGTTATGACAATTCTTCCAAAACTTCCTGAAAGCGGAGATCTTACTGATGGATCAAAGGCTGAACTTGCTTCAAAAACTATGGGTGGTGTAAATGGTTATGCCATTAGTTCATACACAAAGGTACCTAATGCAAGTTTAGAGTTTGTTAAGTTTGCAACAAGTTATGAAATGATAAAGAAGCGTGCTGATCTTCTTGGTATTGCTCCTGCAAGAAAGGACGTTGCTGCTGAAGTAGGTGGTGTTTCTGAAGAAATCTATAACAATCTTGAAGAGGGTAATATCTATCTTATGCCTTCTATAAAGGAAGTAAGTCAGATCTGGACACCAGGTAAGACATTCTTTACTGACCTTGCAAAGGATGTTTACAGATCAGACAGTGAGAAAAAATATAAGGACACAGCCTCTATGAAAAAAGGACTTGAGGAAGTGTGCAAACAGATAAATGATGCAATAACAACTTTACAGTAAAAAAAGGATGGTATTATGTATAAAGAAAAAGAATCATTTTTGAGCTGTTTAATTAATGGTTCCCCAGCAGTTAAACTGTCTGCTCTTATCATGGGAGCCGGACATTTTAGATATGGCAGAGCATCTAAAGGAATAATCTATTTATTTATCCAGATCTCTATGATCCTATACCTTATCCGCCGTGGTTTTAGTGATGTAAAGGGTTTCTTTACTCTTGGAACAAAGGCCAGCGATGCATGGACAGGAACAAAGGGTGATAATTCAATCGTAATGATGCTTATGGGTATCTTTGCGATGATCGTCATAGCTACATTTATATTCTTCTATGTTCAGAATATAAAAGGTGCATATGATATGCAGACAAGAGACCAGCTTGGTAAGAAGCAGAGAACTTTAAAGGATGAGATAAAATCCCTTAAGAATGAGAGATTTTATCTCATGGTACTCGCTCTTCCAATTCTTGGTGTTTGCATTTTTAATATTCTTCCTATTGTATTTATGATCCTTATTGCTTTTACTAACTATGGTGGAACTATAGTTCCACCTGAATTAGTGGACTGGGTAGGATTTGATAATTTTAAGAAGATCATGGTCCTTTCAAAATTTGCTCCAACTTTTGGGAAAATACTTGGATGGAATCTGGCCTGGGCTGTAATTTCAACAGCATTAAACTATTTTGCCGGACTTGGACTTGCTCTTCTTTTAAGTAAAGACTGCGTTAAGGAAAAGGCATTCTGGAGAGCATTCCCAATACTTGCATATGCTATTCCTGGATTTATCACTTTACTTGCCTTTAAGTTTATGTTCTCTTATGGAGGACCTATCAACCAGATGATAATAGCAGCTGGAGGAAAGGCTTTTGGTTTCCTTGATATTGACGCTAAATGGAGCGCAAGGATCATAGGTATACTGGTAAACAGCTGGATAAGTGTTCCATCTATAATGCTTCTTGCAAGTGGTTATCTTTCAAACAGAGATAAGAATCTTTATGAAGCAGCCCGTATTGATGGAGCTACAAAATGGGAACAGTTCTGGCACTTAACAATGCCATACATGGTATTCTCTACAACTCCGGTTCTTCTTGGACAGTTCATCGGAAATTTCAATAATTTCGGTATTTTCTATTTCCTTCGTGGTGGACTTTATATGGACGGTTATTTCCTTGCCAGCGATACAGACCTGCTTATCAACTGGTTATATAACTTATCAATTGATAATAATTACTATAGTATAGGAGCTGCAATAAGCCTTATCATATTCATTATCACATCTATGATCTCGCTTGCGGTTTACCTTAGGTCACCATCATATAGACAGGAGGATAGATTCCAGTGAGAAAGAAAAAAATTAAAAAGACAAATCCATTAGTTGATAAGATAGTTACATATCTTATACTTATAATCGTGGCATTTATATTTTTCTTCCCTTGTTTATGGCTGATACTTGCTTCATTTTCAAAATCAGGAAGTATTTATTCCTTTGAGGGATTTTTTCCAAAATCATATTCTTTAGACAGTTTTATCAAGCTGTTTACAGATACAAAAATGTATAATTATCCAAAATGGTTCGCAAATACTCTTTTTGTGGCTATAGGAAGCTGTATCATAGGAACATTTTTAACAATCCTTACAGCCTACACTATGTCAAGATTCAGATTCAGAATGCGTAAGCCAATGATGAAGATCACTATGGTACTTGGCATGTTCCCTTCATTTATGGGTATGACAGCTGTTTATATACTTATGACTCAGTTTGGACTTGTTAATCAGCTTTGGGGACTTATCCTTATTTATGCAGCTGGTGCTCCAATGGGTTACTTAACTCAGAAGGGTTATTTTGATACAATTTCAATGTCAATTGACGAAGCTG
>CAMKMR010000203.1 GCA_946413945.1 uncultured Lachnospiraceae bacterium
ATCTTCTGGACCAGGAGCTGCTTCAGGATGGAACTGAACGCTCATAACATGGTCTTTTTTACATATAACACCTTCATTTGTATTATCAAGAAGGTTAACATATGCAACTTCAAGTGGAGTATTTTTAAGGCTTTCATCATCAACAGCATATGAATGGTTCTGTGATGTGATATCAACTCTGCCAGTTGAAAGCTGCTTAACAGGATGGTTACCACCTCTATGTCCAAACTTAAGCTTATATGTCTTTGCACCGTAAGCAAGTGAAATGATCTGATGTCCAAGGCAGATACCCATGATAGGGTATTTACCTATCAGAGCTTTTATCGTTGCGATAGTCTCCGGCACATCTGTTGGATCACCAGGACCATTTGAAATGAATACCGCATCCGGATTCATTGCGATTATCTCTTCTGCAGTAGTATTATAAGGAACCACTGTAACATCAAGTCCAAGCTGGACCATATCACGCACGATATTCTGCTTCATACCACAGTCGATCGCTACAATATGATAATGTTCCTTAGCTTTTCCTGTCTCAACAAGATAATGGATAACATTCTTTGTTGAAACCTTTGCTACGCTGTCATGAGGGATTTCTGTTTCAGCCAGCTTCTTTAAGCCTTCTTCTTTAGTTGTATCTGCTGATGTGAGAAGAACTTTCATGCTACCTACATCTCTGATCTTTCTTGTAAGTAGTCTTGTGTTTACCCCTTCGATTCCAGGGATCTTGAATTTCTGCATTGCCTCTGCAAGAGTCATGCTGCATCTAAAATTAGAGGGAGCATCACAGTACTCGTGTACGATTAACGCTCCCACTTTAAAACCAGATGACTCATAGTCATCTACATTAATTCCATAATTACCAATAAGAGGATATGTCATTACAACTGCCTGATTCGTATAAGACGGATCAGATAAAATTTCCTGATATCCTACCATTGAAGTATTAAATACAATTTCAAAAACATAATCGCCTAATGGCTGAGACTCCTCACCCATATAGCCGAAAGCTGTTCCTTCGAAGACACTTCCGTCTTCCATGATGATTTTTCTTTTCTGCTTTTCCATCTGATTTACCTCAAAAATTACAAAAAAAAATCTATAGTTCCAAAACTCTAATGTCTTATTTTACAGTTCAGATAACTTCTTGTCAAACCTATCTTTACGAGTATCGCTAAAAATTTTTGTAGGATACTTTCCGGTAAAGCATGCAGTACAGATTTTATCAGTGTTTGCAAGCTCTTTTAAAGATTCCACTGGGAGGTATGCCAATGTATCTGCTCCGATCATTTTGCAGATTTCTTCTGTTGAGTGACTTACTGCTATAAGTTTTTCTCTTGAATCGATATCTGTACCATAATAACAAGGATTAAGAAAAGCAGGAGCTGATATTCTCATATGGATCTCCTTAGCACCGGCTTCGCGTATCATTTCAATGATCTCACGGCTTGTAGTTCCACGCACGATAGAATCATCAATAAGAACTACCCTCTTATCCTTTACAGTACTTATAACCGGAGCTAACTTCATCTGAACAAGACGGGTTCTTCCTGCTGATTCAGGTGCAATAAATGTTCTACCTATATATTTATTCTTAATCATGCCGATTCCATATGGGATTCCTGACTCAAGACTAAAACCAAGCGCTGCATCAAGTCCTGAATCTGGAACTCCAACAACTACATCAGCTTCCACTGGTGCATTCTTAGCAAGTATCCTGCCGGCTTTGATACGTGAATCATGAACTGATACGCCATCGATCACTGAATCCGGGCGGGCAAAATAGATATTTTCAAATATACATGATGATCTTTCCTTTGTTCCGCAAAGATCAGTTATTGACTTCATTCCATCTTCATTAAATACAAGCATTTCTCCTGGAACTACGTCTCTTACAAATCTTGCTCCTACTGCATTTATGGCGCAGCTTTCTGATGCTACTACATATCCACCATCAGGGAATACGCCGTAGCAAAGTGGTCTGAAACCATTTGGATCACGGACAGCTATCATTTTTGTTGGAGACATAAAGCAAAGTGAAAATGCCCCATCCAACCTCTTAACTGCTGATGCTATGGCCTCTTCTATTGAAGGTTTCTTTAATCTTTCTCTTGTTACAAGATATGCGATTATCTCTGTATCACTTGAGGTATGGAAAATGGCTCCGTCCTCTTCTAACTCATCACGAAGTACAGCTGCATTGCTGATGTTTCCATTATGGGCAAGAGCAAGGCGGCCTTTCTTGTGATTTATCTCTATAGGCTGGCAGTTTCTTCTTTCATTTCCACCAGTAGTACCATATCTTACATGGCCAACGGCAATTCTTCCCTTAGGAAACTTCTGCATTACATCATGTGTCATTACTTCACTTACAAGTCCTAAGTCTTTATGTGATGCGAAGACGCCATCATCATTAACTACGATACCGCAGCTTTCCTGACCTCTATGCTGAAGCGCAAAAAGGCCATAGTAAACAATATCAGCTACATTTGTGATTCCCTTTGAATATACTCCGAATACTCCGCATTCCTCGTGAATTGCCATATGTTTTTCTCCTGTTTTTATACTTTTTATCAGTTACTATCAGTTGTTTTTCTTCCTATTATTAAGTGATGCTTCTATAAACTTAGTAAAAAGTGGATGTGATCTGTCAGGACGTGACTTAAATTCCGGATGGAACTGAACTCCCACATGGAATGGTCTGTCCGAAATCTCAACTGTTTCAACAAGATGTCCATCTGGTGAAAGTCCTGAAAGTGTAAGTCCTGCCTTTTCAAGCACTTCTCTATATTCATTATTAAATTCATATCTATGTCTATGACGTTCGCTGATTGAAACAGTTCCATCAGGATTTACTACTGTTCCCTTTGTCTCCTCGTGACTTTCTGCTGCTAATGACTCACGGTAAGCTTTTTCAATAACTGTTCCATTCTTAAGGTCGCAAGGATACGCCCCAAGACGGAGTGTTCCACCCTTATCGATATCATCACTCTGACCTGGCATAAAATCAATTACCTTATTCTTGCAGAGTTCATTAAACTCACCAGAGTTTGCATCAGCAATTCCTGCCACATGTCTTGCATATTCAATAACAGCTATCTGCATGCCAAGACAGATTCCAAAATATGGAACATAATTTTCTCTGGCATATTTAGCTGCCTGGATCATTCCTTCGATTCCTCTTTCACCAAAGCCACCTGGTACTATGATTCCATCAAGATGTCCTAACTTTTCTTTAGCATTTTCTTCTGTGATCTGTTCTGAATCTATCCATTCAATATCTACTTCAGCTAAATTTGTATATCCTGCTGAACGAAGGGCCTCAGCCACTGAAAGATAAGCATCATGTAATTCAACATACTTGCCAACAAGACCGATAGTAACTTTTTCCTTAAGACTATGGATCCTCTCCACAAGCCCCTTCCACTTAGTGAGGTTTGGAGCTGGTGCATCAATATGAAGCTTACGGCATACTACATCTGAGAATTTAGACTTATCTAACATAAGAGGCGCTTCATAAAGTGATGGAAGAGTTAAGTTTTCAATTACACAGTCTGACTCAACATTACAGAACATAGCAATCTTCTTAAAGATTGAATCTTCAAGAGGTTCGTCACAACGAAGGACTAGTATATCAGGACATACTCCCATACCCTGAAGTTCCTTTACTGAATGCTGAGTTGGCTTAGATTTATGTTCATCTGAACCACTAAGAAATGGTACAAGTGTTACATGGATGAAAAGTGAATTTTCTCTGCCAACCTCAAGGCTGATCTGACGTACAGCTTCAAGGAATGGCTGAGACTCGATATCACCGATCGTTCCACCGATCTCTGTGATAACAACATCTGCATTTGATTTCTTACCAACGCTATATACGAAATCCTTGATCTCATTTGTTACATGAGGGATAACCTGAACTGTTGATCCAAGATATTCTCCTCTTCTTTCCTTATTAAGTACATTCCAGTAAACCTTACCTGTTGTAAGATTTGAATACTTATTTAAATCTTCATCTATGAATCTTTCATAATGTCCAAGATCTAAGTCTGTTTCTGCTCCATCTTCAGTTACATATACTTCGCCATGCTGAAATGGGCTCATGGTTCCTGGATCTACATTGATAT
>CAMKMR010000204.1 GCA_946413945.1 uncultured Lachnospiraceae bacterium
TGTCTTAGACTCCTGGCTTTGCGTCCATAGATTTCTCTATGTTTGCTAACTGTTATTTTTGTGTCTTAAGTATAAAAAATACAATCGCAGAAGTCAATGCTATTAGCACATATTAATATACTCCCCCACCATCTTTGTTAACATTGCACAATTTATTGTCTGATATAAGCTCTAAAAAAACTTTGTGTTATGCCATTTTTGATCAACTTTTTTCTAGCCGATATATTCTTCAAGTTCATTTAATAATGCCTTACCACTTGTAAGTTCTGTGATGGATTTTTTTATCTCTTCCACAAAAGGAAGTGGAACTCCGGCTATTATCACAATCTTATCTGAATATTCTGTTTCATAGCTGATATTATCTTTTGACTTAAGAATTCGTTCAATAGGAGTAAATGAAGCATAATCTGCTTCTATCTTTAACCTCATCTTTTTTTCTACTGTATAAGTCTCGCTGTTTTCTATAGCTTCTTTTGCTGCATCGCTATAAGCTCTGACAAGACCACCAGTACCAAGTAAAGTACCTCCAAAATATCTGGTCACCACAAGAGCTACATCAGTTATACCGCTTCCCATAAGTACATCCAGCATAGGCTTTCCGGCGGTTCCTCCCGGTTCCCCGTCATCAGAAAATTTGACTATGTCTCTTTTTTCTCCGATCACGTAAGCATAACAGTTATGTCTTGCATCATAGTATTTCTTCTTAATACTATTAACAAATTCTTGAGCTTCCTCGGGTGTGGATACAGGACAGGTGATTCCGAGAAATCTGGATTTTTTTACTATAACTTCCGATTCTCCGGAAGACTTAAGTCTTATTATTTTTTCACTCAAGGAAATATATCCTCCAAATCACTTATTTTAAAAGCTTCTTTAATTCATCCATAAATGTATTTACATCTTTAAACTCACGATATACAGATGCAAATCTAACATATGCAACTGCATCAAGATTCTTGATCTTATCCATTACTATTCCACCGATAACAGTAGAATCAACTTCTCTAAGACCTAAGTTGTAAACCTCTGCTTCAATATCATCGACACATTTTTCAATCTCTTCCATAGAAACCGGTCTCTTATGACAAGAACGGATAAGTCCCTGTTCAATCTTAGATCTATCAAAGATCTCTCTTGTCTTATCTTTCTTAATTACCATAAGAGGGGCTGACTCCACCTTTTCATATGTAGTAAATCTCTTACCACAGGCATCACACTGTCTTCTCCTTCTGATGGAACTATTATCGTCTGATGGACGTGAATCTATAACTCTTGTATTATCATCTCCACAATACGGACATTTCATATATCTTCTCCTTTTTCCTTTTATATAATTATTTTCTCATACTCTGTCTTTACTTAATATTACACACTTTTTATAGTACTACTTACTTTTTAGCGCTAAGCTATTTTGCTTAGTACTACATACTTTTTTAGCGCTTTCTATGAGATTGTCTTTGCAGGACACTTCTTTTCGCAGAGGCCGCAATTTACACATTTTGAATAATCGATCACTGGAAGATTACCCTTCATTTCAATCGCTTCCTTAGGGCAGCTTCTCTGACAGAGTCCACAGCCAAGACAGCCTGCTGAACAGTTCTTTCTTACTTCAACGCCTTTATCCTGTGAGTTGCAAAGAATATGATGTTTTTTTGAATATGGCACTAAAGTAATGATATTTCTTGGACAAGCCTCGATACATTTACCGCAGGCACGACATTTTTCAGGATCTATCACCGCAATTCCATCTACTATTGAAATTGCACCAAATTCGCATGCTGCTTTACATTCCCCGTAACCCAGGCAGCCATATCTGCAGGCCTTAGGTCCCTGGTTAGGTGAATTTACTGCTATATCGCAAACTAAAGGTCCCACATATTTATATACATCTTTAGCTTTTTCGCAATCCCCTTTACACTTAACTATTGCTACCATCTTTTCTTTTTCAGCAGCAACGCCACCTGTTATCTGGGAAATCTTTTTTCCTACATCTTCCCCTCCAACAGGACATCCATTAACTGGAGCCTTGCCTTCAGCAATAGCCTTTGCCATTCCATCACATCCTGGATAACCACATGCACCGCAGTTATTACCTGGCAGACATTCTCTTATGGCTATTTCTTTTTCATCTACTTCAACCTTAAAAATCACAGCGGCCTTGCTAAGAAGAATACCAACAAGGATTGCTATCACTGCAAGTACTACTGTTGCAAGTATTATTGCTGTACTATCCATTATCTTTTCCTCCCTTACATAAGTCCTGAGAAACCACTAAATGCCAGAGCCATAAGCCCCGCTGCAATAAGTACTATAGGTCCTCCCTGGAGAGCCTTTGGTATATTATTTCTTGCCATTTTTTCTCTTATACTTGCAAAGATTATAAGAGCAATAGCAAAACCTATAGCTGAAAAAAATCCATTTAAGATACATTTTCCAATAGAATAACCTGCCTGAACACTGCTGATAGCAATACCAAGTACTGCACAGTTTGTTGTGATCAGTGGAAGATATACTCCAAGGGCATTATAAAGGGATTTTACCTTTTTCTTAAGGAACATCTCAACGAACTGAACAAGTCCAGCAATAACAAGGATAAATGCAATTGTGTTAAGATATTTAAGATTAAGAGGTATCAATGCAAAATAATAGATAAGACTTGTTACTGTAGAAGCAAGTGTCATAACAAATATAACTGCCCCGCCCATTCCAGCTGCTGTCTTAACATTCTTTGAAACCCCAAGGAAAGGACAAAGTCCCTGGAACTGTACCAGTACAACATTATTAACAAGTGCTGCCGATATTGCAAAAAGTAAAATATTCATATCCCCTACTTGTCCTCCTTTTCATCCTGGTAAAGAACTTCCGTTTCTTCATCGTCATCCATATCTAATTCAGCTGTTTCTTCTAATTTTTCAAGCTTTTCTTCTTTTGCCTTAGCCTCTTTTACCTTAGCATCTGCTTCTTTTGTTTTCGCTTCAGAATCTTTCTCTTCTTTTTTCTTTGCTTCAGCTTCTTTAAGAAGGTTCTTCTTTGTTTCTTCCTCTGCTTCTAAAGTTACTTCAAATGTCTCTTTCTTTCCGCTGCAGCTAACATTTGTACAATCCGCGCAAGCTTCAATCTTTCTAAGCTTTGCTTTTTTACCTGTCTTTTTTTCCTTATGAAGTTCATATGCATTTATACCTGCAATGATAAAAGCAAGAACAAAGAAAGCTCCCGGGTTGAAAGAAAAAATTGCGATAGGATCAAAAAGTTTCTTAGTAACGGCAATCCCAAAGATAGAACCTGCTCCAAGAAATTCTCTTATGATACCTATAACTGTAAGTCCTAAAGTAAAGCCTAGTCCCATACCCAATCCATCGAAAAGTGATGGTAGTGGTGGATTCTTTGAAGCATAACTTTCTGCTCTTCCAAGGATAATACAGTTAACAACAATAAGTGCTATATAAACACCAAGACTGTCATAAAGTTCTGGCGTATAGGCCTCCATTACAAAACCTATAACTGTTACAAATGAAGCTATTATTGTGATAAAAGCAGGTATTCTTACCTTATCAGGTATCAGCTTTCTTAGTGCCGAAATCATTAAGTTACTCATGGAAAGAACTGCTGTTGTAGCAAGTCCCATACCCAGTCCATTCATTGCTGTCGATGTAACAGCAAGAGTTGGACACATTCCGAGCATCTGAACGAAGGTAGGATTTTCTTTGATAATGCCGTTATAAAGTCTTTCGGTGCATTTATTCATTAATTCTTACCTCCTTTTATTATTTCTCTGGCAGCAAAACGTGCTGTGTTTACTGCATTTGTTACAGCTTTTGATGTAATTGTTGCCCCTGAGATTGCATTTATCTCTGAAGCACTAAGCGCGCCGTCCTTTGTAACAGTAAACTCTTCTACATCTTTTCCAACATACTGGGCAGCAAACTCACTATCATCTCTTGCTTCCATACCAAGATTCGGTGTTTCTCTTATCACAAGCATTGAAAGCCCTGTAACCTTATAATTATTATCAATACCAACAGCCATCTGTATATCACCTGCATAACCCTTATGGCTAGTGATTATTATGATGATTCCAAGATGTTCTCCAGTCTTATCATCTGCATAAAGGAT
>CAMKMR010000205.1 GCA_946413945.1 uncultured Lachnospiraceae bacterium
TTATATGTAGCTGATAAATCACAGTTATATATTTTCCCACTATTGAATCTACATATTCATCTGATGGATTTATTAGTCTCTATCCGTTACCACATATTTCCAGAAATTTTTTATGGATTCTTGTATCATTGGTCATTTCCGGATGAAATGACATAGCCAACTGGTTTTTATATTTTATAGCCACAATTTCCGAACCATTTTGAGAAAGTATCTGAACCCCCTGGCCTAACTCGGTAAAATATGGTGCCCTTATAAAAACCGCAGGATAATCTTTAATATCATCAAAATCTAATAAACTTTTAAAGCTGCCAAGCTGTCTGCCATATGCATTTCTTTTAATTGTTACCGGGAGGGTAGCAAGATGGCTATCAGGATCATTTTCTATTTTTTTTGCAAGTAAAATGGCTCCGGCACAGGTAGCTAAAGTTGGAAGTCCGGCTTCTATCAGTTTTTTTAATTCAATGAAGATATCTAATTTACGCAAAAGCTGCCCCTGAACTGTACTTTCTCCTCCTGGAAGAACTATGGCATCAATCCCTGACAAGTCCTTTTTTTGACGTATTTCCTTCGAAGAGACTCCCAGACTTTCAAATACTTTTTTATGTTCTTCAAATGCACCCTGAAGGGCCAGTATTCCGATATTCATACTAACGCCCTCTTTCTTCCATGATGATCTTTATCTCAGACGGATTAATCCCTACCATCGCTTCTCCCAAATCTTTTGATAATTCAGCTATTAGTGAAGCATCCTGGTAATTCGTGACTGCCTGAACTATCGCTGTCGCTCTTTTTTCGGGATCTCCAGACTTAAATATTCCCGAACCTACAAAGACTCCTTCTGCTCCAAGCTGCATCATAAGTGCAGCATCTGCCGGAGTTGCAACCCCGCCTGCCGCAAAATTTACTACAGGAAGTCGGCCATTATCATGGACATAAAGCACTAATTCATAAGGAACCTGCAACTGCTTAGCCTCTTCATAAAGTTCATCTTCCCTAAAAGAAACAATTTTTCTTATTTCAGAATTCATCTTTCTCATATGTCTGACTGCCTGAACTACGTCACCTGTTCCAGGTTCTCCCTTAGTTCTTATCATTGAAGCCCCTTCATTTATCCTTCTTAAAGCTTCTCCTAAATCTCTGGCACCACATACAAATGGAACTTTGAATTTTTTCTTGTCTATATGATAAATGTCATCAGCCGGCGAAAGTACCTCTGATTCATCTATATAGTCAATCTCAATCGCTTCAAGGATCTGAGCTTCAACAAAATGGCCAATGCGACATTTTGCCATTACCGGAATTGATACGGCATCCTGGATTCCCTTTATCATCGCCGGATCACTCATTCTTGATACCCCGCCAGCCGCACGTATGTCAGCAGGTATTCTTTCCAGAGCCATTACCGCACAGGCTCCTGCTGCTTCTGCAATTTTAGCCTGCTCAGGAGTTGTAACATCCATTATCACCCCACCCTTAAGCATCTGGGCAAGCCCCTTATTAAGTTCATATTGTGTCTTACTGATATCGCTCATATTTTTTCTCCTTCCATATCACTAATGATTTTATGGAAAGGATTATAGAAAACATCTGGTAATACAGAAATATCCAGTTTCAATATTTTTGATAATACCAGTTTCACTTATATCAGAACTTTTCTTTATATTAACTTAACTGAAAATGTTCTACCTGGCCCTTGTCACTTATTACGATCAGACCCTTATCCTCCACATAGATATCCCTGCAGACTCCTTTAGTCTTTTTCTTTGTCATAAGCTCTTTTCCCGTTGTTTTATCTATACAGTATAAATAATTGTTTTCCCCGGCAAAATAAAGTTTATCTCCATCAATAACTGCCGGCGTTGAAATCTCCCCAGAAATTTCATAAGAATAAACCTTTTTAATATCATCCCCTGATACTTCATAGCAGGTCATGCTTCCTGACTCACTGTTCATAACACTACTGCCGTCTCCAATATAAAGCTTATCTCCGTCAAAAACAGGAGTAGTATAGAGTTTACCCTTTAATTTTATTTTTTTTATCAGTTTTCCACTTTCAGGATCAAATATCAGCAGCCCATTATTAATCAGCCCAACCATTAAATGTCCATTATCCATTAATACACATTTACTGATCCACTCTTTTTTTCCATAATCCCAGACCTTTTTACCTGTTGCTTTCTCAAGGCAAAATACCTTTCCCTCAAGCTCTCCACTGATAATATAATCTTTATAGTTTAAGATATTGCAACTACATTTTTCACTATAGGAATCATTTGTCCAGATGATATCCCCTGTATTCTTATCAAGGCAAAACATCGAATAATTAGAAATATAGAGCCTGTCTCCATCTATAAGAAGCTCAGGCGAAGCATTGTCATCCTTAACCAGCTTTTCCCAGATCAGTTTTCCATCTATATCAACACAGTAAGCATATCCATTCATAGCTGTAAAATAAAAACGATCCTTTTCCACTTTAAAACTTCTTACAATATGATCAACCTCATAAAGCGTGCGGCTTTCCTGTGTACTCATATCAAGTTCCACTAACACTGATGTAAATGGAAATGAACCATAGAGTAAAACAAAATAAAGTTTTTCTCCCTGTACATGATAATTCCAGGAAACCATCGCCTCTCTGATACCTTTTTTATAATTAAATACCCAATCTGATTTCAATTTCATTAATATACTCCTTCCTTTACCCCTGTATATTCCTTCAACCTTAATAAGTTCATTTTATAATACTCTTCAATTCCTTTAGTGAATTAAAAACGAAATCTGGTTTTATCCCGGAATTGTTGCTATATCTTCCTTTTCTATCGATCAAAGCTGATCTCATTCCTACTGACTTAGGTCCCTTAACATCATCAACCAGATTATCTCCAACAAACAAGGTTTCCTCATATTTCCATCCTGTTTTTTCCAAAATCTTCGTATAAAAATCCGGAACCGGCTTATACACTCTCATATCCTCTGAGGTGAACACTAATGGAATCGATAAATTATTCATGTGAAGAAAATGTATCAATGAATCATTGTCTGTTGTAGAACCAATTGCATAATTAATACCGGCTTTATCAAGATATTCAAGTATCTCTGCCGTGTCAGGAAATGCCTTTCTTTCCCCGAACAAAACCCTTATCATCGGCTGCACTGCTTCATCTATATCTGCAGTGACATTATACTTTTTAAACATCTCAGCCAGACTCATCTTAAATAATTCTTTTTCTGAATAGAATTCATCAAAGTAAGTCATTTCCTTCTTTTTAATCTTCCATTCCGAATAAAATTCATCTGCATCAACATTAAGGTTTACATTTGTAAGAATACTCCTTACGGCATCCATAGATCCCGTTCCCGTGTCTATCAATGTTCCAAAACAATCAAATATAACATTCTTTATCATCAATAACCTCACTACTCCTGAAGTCTTCCACTCTGGCAGTTGTTTCTAACACTTCCCGCACCAATGATAACTTTCTTTCCAATAGTGATTCCCGGAGCCACCGTTTACTTTCTCTATATGAATCATATATTTTCCCATACACACTTGAGATAACTGGTCTTATGTAAATAGCCATATAAAAGCTAAATACAAATAAGGTAATAGCGTCATTATCATATTATAGATAAACAACTTTTTTCCAATTTGAATGTGATATTTTGTTCTCTCCTTTTTGAAGAATAACACATTACAGATCATACTTAAAAAAATATGAATAACACCTATTACCAGAAATGCCCAGTGAAACTTCAAATTCTGGAATTTGCTATCATATCCAGTTAAGTCAAAACATATAATAATAAACCATCCAAGCAGATCATTTATCAAATACGCCAAAATATCTATTATCGTAATCACCTTGTCATTTCCTCCCAAAACATTTCTCCTATAGAACTATAAATCCTACTTTTCTTCATCATGTTCTCCAAAATCGTCACTTAATTCATAAACATGCCAAAGTACATATACTTTCATTTTTCTTTCCTCTGATTATCCTAAGATAGAACTGACTATCGCATCATCCCAACAAACTTGAATTATCAACATGTTTTCTTATTATTTCTGTAATCTCCTTGGATAGCATAATTGTCTCTTCCT
>CAMKMR010000206.1 GCA_946413945.1 uncultured Lachnospiraceae bacterium
GCAGATGCAGTTCCTTCCGCAGGACTTGGCTTTATAAAGCAGGCTGTCTACCTTGGACATCATAATAGTGAGATCCCTGTAATCTGAACAATGCAAAAGGCCGCCGCTTATTGTGATAGGAGAATCTTTTTCCTCCCATTTAAGTTTTTCTACACTTCTGCGGATATTATCAACTCTCTTATAGGCTTCTTCTTTTCTGGAAGCTTTAAGCAGGAATACGAATTCTTCCCCGCCATATCTGGCGGAAATCTCGAATGCATCTTCATTAGTGCATTTTTTTATTTCGTTAGCTATGTTTTTTAAGGCCTTATCACCAAAAAGATGGCCGTAGGTATCATTTATCTTCTTAAAGAAATCTATGTCGAACATAGCCATATAATAATCGTGGGAGAACAGATCCTCGTCTAATTCTTCAAGTTTTTCATAGAGATAACGCCTGTTGGAAAGGCCGGTAAGAGCGTCTCTCATAGAGGCAATCTCAAGTTTTTTCATGGCCTGTTCGTTCTTTTCTCTTTCTGAATTATAAGCCCTGAATATAAGGGACATAAGAGCAAAAGCAAAAAAAGCGTTTACGATAAAGCTGACTGAATAATCTAAAGCTGTATAAAGGGGACTTACCTTTGGAACAACTTTTATGTCAAGATCATCTACAAGGTAGGCGAGGAGTATGATCCCGGTATCAAGAAGGGTATTAAGGATAAAGATGGTCATTCTTTGCCTGCCTTTAAGTAAAGGGACGATTATCAAAAGGGATGCCAGCATATTAAGGATCATACCTGACGATAATGCGCCATTAAAGAAAAAACTGATAGGCGTTAATACAAAATTTGATATTATACAAAAGAATAGTTTTGCGTTTTTTAAATCAGACAATAAGAAAGCCCAGACAAATGTGCCTATTGTGAATAAATCTGAGATAACAAAAACAATAATGGCATATTTACTTACATTTTCAAACATAGTAACTATTGTACTTAGAAAAAGAAATAGTACTTTTGTGACCAGGATTATAAAAAACATGCGGTCATCAAATGAATTCTGGCTATTATAGATAGCTTTTAATTTTTTTATCATATCAATACCCTTACCCAAAACAATAATACAGTTTCCTTAATTATACACAATTTGAACAATGTTGTCACGGTTATTATTGGCATGTTCGAGCGGGGAAATGTTTATATATCAGTTTAATTTTGCCAGGTAAGACAAGCTGATGGGGGCTCTCTATATAAGTTTCCGGTTCGGTATAGTTCAGCTTTATCATTAATGATACAGTTCTGGAAAGGAGGGGGGTAAATATAAGGAAATACTAGGAAATATAGACACTTTTATGGTATAGTAGGCTATATTGTTCAAAAGATAAGGAAAAGGAATATCAATGTACGAAACAAAAGAAGAAAAAGAAAAAGTTATCCTTGTTAAGGCTGCTCTTTCTACAGAGAACAGTACAGAAATAAGGAATTCCATAGATGAACTTGAGGAACTTGCCAATACAGCAGGTGCCATAAAGGTGGGGGAGATAATTCAAGTTTTACCAAAGTTCAATAATGCATCTTATATTGGTTCAGGAAAGTTAGAGGAATTAAAGCTTCTGGTCGAAGAAACAGGAGCGGATACTATCATTTGCGATGATGAGCTCACTCCTTCTCAGGCAGATTATCTGTCTGAAGCAACGGGAGTAAAATGTATCGATAGAACAGTGCTTATTCTGGATATATTTGCGCTTCATGCAAGAACAGATGAAGGTAAGATACAGGTAGGTATTGCGCAGATGAGTTATGCCTTATCACATCTTTCGGGAAGTTATAAAAAGCTTTCAAGACTTGGTGGTGGTATCGGTACAAGAGGTCCTGGTGAGCAGAAGATTGAAACAGACAGACGTATAATAAGAAACAGGATCAGTGAATTAAGAAGACAGCTGAAAGAAAAGGATATAAGCAGAAAGAATACCAGAAAGAAGAGATTGGAAGGCACTATTAAAACAGTAGCCATTGTTGGTTATACTAATGCTGGAAAATCTACTTTATTAAATAAACTCACTGATGCAGGAGTTCTTTCTGAGAATAAACTTTTCGCAACCTTAGATCCGGTTACAAGAAAATATACTTATGAGGATGGAGAGGAAGTTCTCTTCTCAGATACAGTTGGATTTGTAAGAAAACTTCCACATTTTTTGATAGATGCATTCCGTACAACACTTATGGAAGCTGAATATGCAGATGTTATACTTATCGTAGGTGATGCTTCAGATCCGGATCTTACAAATCAGATGAAGGTAGTTCATGAGACTCTTAGCGAACTGGGAATCGAGGGAATAAGGATCATTACAGCATTTAACAAGATCGATCTTGTAGATGGCAGATTAGAAGAAAAATTATCATTAAAAGAACTTGGTTTAAAGAAAGAGGATACAGTATCTATTTCAGCAGCTACAGGGCAGGGAATAGATGAACTGCTTTTAAAGATAAGGGAGATAATCCATGAAGGAAGTGTAAAGATTGATACTATCCTTAGCTATAGTGATGCAGCAAAGATTCAGATCCTTAGAGAAAAAGGTCATCTTACTTTAGAAGAATATCTTCCTGATGGTATACATATAACAGGTGAGATAGATAAGAGTCTGGAATATTTATTTAATGAGTAAGACAATGGAGTATTAAGCAGGGGAATTAAATGCTAGATGATAAAGCGGGATATCAAATGCTGGATCATAAAGTGGGATATCAAATGCTGGATGATAAAGCAGGATATCAAATGCTGGATGATAAAGCAGGATATCAAATGCTGGATGATAAAGCGGAGTATAGAGATATTGCTCATAAAATGATTCTTTAATTTTGGAGTCATTTCCTGTATTATATATTGTGGTGTGCTTGCTGTGAATTTTTATTTAGTAGGAGATAAGATCATATGAGAATAGGAATGGGCTATGATGTTCATAAGCTTGTTAGTGATAGAAAGCTGATCCTTGGCGGGGTTTGTATTCCTTATGAAAAAGGACTTTTAGGGCATTCTGATGCAGACTGCCTTGTTCATGCTATAATGGATGCGTTGCTTGGAGCAGCAGCTAAGGGGGATATCGGGAAACATTTCCCGGATACGGATGAACAGTATAAGGGAGCTGATTCGATAGAACTTTTAAAAAGGGTAAGAGACATTTTAGATAAGGACAATTACATTATCGGGAATATTGATGCTACTATCATTGCCCAGCGCCCAAAGATGGCTTCTTACATACCTGAGATGAGACAAAGGATTGCGGATGCACTTTATATAGAAATTGACAGGGTAAATATTAAAGCAACTACTGAAGAAGGACTTGGATTTACAGGTGAAGGCTTAGGAATCAGCTGCCAGGCTGTGGCGCTTCTTGAAACAGTAGATAATTATGCATATAAGGATGTTATTTCAGGACGGGTTGCGAGTCCTGAGACATGTTCATCAGATCATAAAGGATGCGACAAATGTCCCGCTATGCAAAAATTTAAAAAGGAAAATGATTAACTGGAGGAAAAAAGATGGATCAGTATAATGAAAAACTCGTAAATGGTAAAGCTTCGGGAGGTCAGTATGCAATAGTGTGCGGACTTATGGTGGTGTCGCTTCTGCTGGTATATACATCAGTGTTTTTAGCACCAGCTGCTTTTCCTCTTTTCCTTTTATCTGTATGGGGAGTTATCCATTTTTTACAGAATTTAAAGGTTGAGTTTGAATATACACTTACAAATGGCGATATCGACGTGGCAAAGATCGTTGCAAAAAGAAGCAGAAAGACTATTAAGAATATCAAGGCTGAAGAGATTCAGGCTGTGGGTCACCGTGTGCTGCATGGCGAGCCGCGCCATTTCATCGACTTCCTCAAACTCACGGCTCGTCGTTTGGAGGGCTACGACTTGGTCACTGCCCACGACCGCATGGGCGGCGAGGTGGCCGAGGAGGCCGGACGGCTGTTCGGAATACCGTGGTACGTGACCTGGCATGGCGGCAACTCGGTCACCACGCAACTCGACGACCCCGTGCTGCGACGCATCACCGCACGGCTCATGGAGGGCGCCACATGCAACTTCATGGTGAGCCGAGGGCTGGTCGACATC
>CAMKMR010000207.1 GCA_946413945.1 uncultured Lachnospiraceae bacterium
AGAGTCAAAGAGGAAATTGAGAATAGAACTATTAAAAGGGCGAAGGCCTCTATTTTTGATAAGTCGCTGGATTTCTTTTATCATAAAATGGGAGCTTTTCACACGGCGGATAAAAGGGACATGGATTTTACGATTGATGAAAACTGCGTAAAATGTGGCATTTGTGCGGGGGTGTGTCCTGCGGCAAATATCATTTTAAAGGATAAGCCTGAATATCTGCATCATTGTGAGGGTTGTCTTGCCTGCATACATAATTGTCCGAAGAAGGCAATTCATGTAAAGAATGAAAAGAGCTGCAACCGTTTTAGAAATGCGGAAATAACTGTAGGGGAAATAGAAGAAGCAAATAATCAGATTTAGTTAACATAAAAGTGGACCTAGGGGACAGTCCCCAGTGGCCCATTTTTATGTTAACTAATGGGTGAATGGAAACGAGGTAAATATGACTAACAAGAAGATGACTGACAACACAAAAATTATACTGGCATCAGGATCGCCTAGAAGAAAAGAGCTTCTTTCACAGGCTGGGCTTGATTTTTCAATCGAGATAAGTGATGTGGATGAAACTGTAGATACACAGGATGCAGAAAAAACTGTGAAAGAGCTGGCTGAAAGAAAAGCAAATGCTGTAGCAAAGAATCATTTGAGGGGTGAAGCTACAGGGAACTTGCAGAACGAAGTTGAAGAAAATATGCAGAGAAATGCAAATTGTGAGCAGGGCGAAGCTTCAAATGATTCTCAGGATAAAGTGAATTCTAAGGAAGAGCTTCTTATCGTTTCAGCGGACACGGTGGTTGCTTTGGATAATCATGTAATCGGAAAGCCGAAGGATAAGGAGGATGCTTTAAAGATACTTATGAGCCTTTCAGGAAAAACTCATGACGTTTATACAGGGGTTTGCTGCATCAGCATGCTGGATGGAAATGTAACCACGAAGGATTGTTTTGTGGTAAGGACTGCAGTTACTATGTATGATTTTGATGAATCAGAGGCTTTGGAGTATATTGCAAGCGGCGAACCGATGGACAAGGCCGGAGCTTACGGAATTCAAGGAATCGGGGCCAGACTTGTGGAAAAAATCGATGGAGATTATAACAATGTTGTAGGATTCCCATTGGCTACATTTTTAAGAAGAATCGGAAAAATAGAACTGAATGGAAAGTTATATAAAGTTGAAAAACTTCTGGGAAAAGGAAAAGGCGGATATTCATTTCTTGTAAGTAAGGATGAAAAGAATTACGTATTAAAGCAGATTCACCATGAACCTTGTTCATATTATCAGTTTGGGGATAAGATACAGTCGGAACTTAATGATTATAAGAGACTTAAGGAGATTGGGATAAGGCTTCCACTTATGCTGGATGTGGACGTAGAAAAGGAGAGGATTCTTAAGGAATATATCGAGGGAAGTATCATTTACGATCTGGTTTTAAATGATCAGATGAAAGATGAATATGTTCAGCAGATGAAGGACATGTGCCAGTTGCTTTATCCGGCCAAAACGAATATTGATTATTTTCCTACGAATTTTGTGGTTCAGGGAAATGAAATCTACTATATTGATTATGAATGTAATAACTATATGGAAGAGTGGAACTTCGAAAACTGGGGGATCAAATATTGGTCAAAAACCCCGGAATTTATACAGTACGTAGAGGACCATAAATAACAGGTTAACATAAAAGTGGACCTAGGGGACTGGCCCCAAAGTCCATTTTTATGTTAACTGAATATTGAACATAGCTCTTGGGGTATTGACTCATTTTATGGAGGAAATATGATATATCAAAATATAGCAGGAAAGATTGATAAGGCGTCAAGTATTATTTTAGGGTGCATGAGGATGCCGGCTTTAAACAAAAATGAAGCTGCGGACCTTATCAGCCATGCATTTGACGATGGGATTAATTACTTCGACCATGCGACGATTTATGGAGATGGCGAGGCGGAGATAAGATTCGGCGAGGCATTTAAGGATACAGATCTTAAGAGAGAAGACGTGATAATCCAAAGCAAATGTGGCCTTCATATCGACAGGCAGGAATTTGACTGGAGTAAAGAAGACATTATAGAGAGCGTTGAGGGCAGCCTTAAGAGGCTGGATATGGATTATCTTGACGTGCTTCTTCTTCACAGGCCGGACCTTTTGTTTGATCCGGTTGAGGTGGCAGAGGCATTTGACAGGCTGGAAAAAGAGGGAAAGGTCAGATGTTTCGGGGTGAGCAATGTTACTTCGGGGCAGCTCGAACTTCTTAGAAAATATGTTAAACAGCCGCTTGTTATAAATCAGCTTCAGTTTTCGTTGGATCAGACCCAGCTTATTGACGGGGGCCTTTATATGAACAATATGACTACCGATAGATCGATAGACAGAGATAACGGGGTTCTTGATTATTGCAGGTTAAATGATATTACGATCCAGGCCTGGTCTCCGCTTCAGAAGGGGATGTTTGGCGGTTGTTTTATTGGTGACCCGGAATATAAAGAATTAAATGATGTTTTAAAAAAATTAGCTGATAAATATAAAGTCAGCCCAGCGGCGGTAGCAATAGCATGGATTTTAAGGCATCCGGCTAAAATTCAGCCGATAGCCGGCACTATGAATAAGGGACATTTAAAGGATATCTGCGATGCAGCGAGCTTTAGGCTTACGCATCATGAATGGTACGAGTTGTATCTTGCATCAGGTAAGTTCCTACCATAGTATTTTGTTGGTTAACATAAAAGTGGACCTAGGGGACAGTCCCCATAGTCCATTTTTATGTTAACTAGATGGGCGGGGATTTTGGAAAGAAATGTATTAATTTAAGACTTAAAAAGGTATGAATATAGGGCTTGGAGCATTAAGGCAGGTGTTTCAACAGCTCAGAAATGGAGGAAAAAATGTTTATTAAAGGTGTTATTCAATTTTTATTATGGATCTGGTTTTTAGGGTGTGTAATAAGCTGGAAATTTGGAAAAATCAAATTAGTTGATGGGGTGGGAATAAAGAGCGCTGAGTTTTTTATGCTTTGCCTGTATAGTGCGGGGCTTATAAGTTTTTATTGTTTTCCTGCTGTTGGTAAATGGATTCTTTTTGGAGTTTTATTATTTTGGTTTGTCGTTCAGTTTTTTTGCCATTGGTATTTTACAATTTTCGGAGCAAGTGAAAGTAAGTTAAAGGGATATAATAGCTGCTTTGAAGGGACAGTTAAGGTTTTTCCTGTAAGTGAAACAAGATTGATCCCGGATTTATACCATATTGTCTTACATTTAATGATATTAACTAATATTGTTGCTTGTTTTGTAAAGTGATATTGTTGCTTGGGCGATATAGTAATAGAGTATTAGTTCCATTTTTCTAGGAAATAGAGGAAATGCAATAGTATTGTCACTTGTTTAATAAATTAATAGAAAGGAAACGTAATGGATAAAAATTATAAGGAATCATTAAATTTCTGGAATCAGGCCTTTGAAATGTCTGATGAAGAGAAAGAAAAATTTATAAATGGAATCGACCCCGACAATGATTGGAAAGATCTTGCTTCATGTGAAAAACTTAAGAATGTGCTGGTAAATCAGCTGGCTTCACAGAAAAATGTTTTAGATTATGGCTGTGGAGAAGGCTGGGCAGGTATTATTTTAAATAAATCAGGATGTGAAAATGTTACCTCGGTGGATGTGGTGGAAAATGCCATTTTACTTGCAGATCTGATGAAAAATGCCTTTAAGATCGAGAAGGGCATGGAGACAAAATGCATTTCCGTGGATTGGCTAAAGGATGTGCAGGATGATCTTTATGATGGGATTTTTTGCAGCAATGTGATCGACGTCCTTCCGGAAAATGTTGCTGAGGGTATCCTTGAAAATTTTGCAAGGATAGCTGCTGGCGGCGCAAAGATTGTTATTGCAATGAATTATTACGTGGCACCGGTAAATAATCCGGAGAAAAAAATTGAGTTTAGAAATGGAAATGAGCTCTATATGGGGGGCGTTCTTCGTATGGTTACAAGGACAGACGAAGAGTGGACCGAGATATTCAGCAAATATTTTGATATTGAGAAGATAGAATAT
>CAMKMR010000208.1 GCA_946413945.1 uncultured Lachnospiraceae bacterium
CTTTTGCTATTTCAGATTGATTTCCGGCTTCATCTGTTACAACAAGTGTAAGTCTATGCTTTCCTTCTCCTGAAATGCTAAGCTTTTCAACCTTATAGCCATCTTCTGTCTTAACCCATCTTTCCTTTTTTACACTAGGAAGATCCTCTGCTTTTGCCATTTCGACTTCGATGTTTATTGTTTGTACAACATTTCCACTCGCATCAAGCAATTCATCGATTAATCCAACATTATCCTTTAGTTCATTTGAAAGATTTTTTTCCTTTATTAAAACAGAATAATTAACATCGCCCTTATAATATTTTCCATAATCATATTCAGGGATCAGTCCATATGGAACATATTTTTCATTATACTGCGATAAATATGCACAATTATCAGCTGATACTTTAATATCTGCCAGCGGATCAGTGTTATCAACTATAACTTTCTCTTCCTCTGTTGCAAGCTCATTTCCTGCTCTGTCTTTAACTTTGATAGAAACTGTATGCTCTCCATCAGCAGGATCAGTTCCTAATACTGTACTAAGTTTAAGATCAGTAAGAAGTTCAGCTTCATTTTCAAGATCACCTGTATAATTTTTTGTTGTAGAATCTACCTTTACTACATATTCATAGATTCCACTAACAGTTGTTCCTTCTTCAACAGCGTTATCAACTGCATCAAATACGATTTCCGGATCACCCTTTTGAACTTTAGATCCGTCACCTATTTTAAATTCTTTTCCAGCTACGGCTGAAGGTTTAGTTTCATCAATAACAACTAAAATATTCTTTGTAACAGAAATGTTTTCTGCCTGATCCTTCGCCTGGATGGTTATTAAATGCTCACCTTCGCCACCTAAAACATAGCTTGCATACCAGCCATAATCAGTGTCTTTCCACTCGAGACTTACTGTTTCTTCAGTGCCATCGACCTTTTCAGTGACTGTTATATCTTCTTTTTTAACATTTGCATCAGTTACAAAGAAATCAAGATTCAATTCTTTATTATAGAACTTTCCATAGTTATATCCCATAACTATATCTGTTGCCTGAGGGATATAAACTTCATCATTGAAAACTAAAGCTAAATTATTATTAATCTTGATGTCATTCTTAGGTATTGTATTATCTACTGTTACTTTCTTCTCTAGTGCTTTAACTTCATTTCCTGCACGATCGTAGGCAGTAACATTTACTACATATGTACCGTCTTCAGGATAAAGAGAACTTCCATTCTTTTTACCAAATACTGCAGCTATATCCACATCACTATAGTCAGCTGTTCCATCTTTATAACTACCGTCTTCTGACCATACATAGGTCTTTTCTTTTGTTATAGAAGCGCATTTCACACTGACCTTATACTGATATATTCCAAGATTATCTTCTGCTTCAAAGGAAATCTCTGGATTTCCTGTCTGATAATCTTTATCCTTTTCAGTACCTGAACCAAGAGAAAGATTCTTTCCTTCTTTTACAGTAGGAACAGCAGAATCCACATAAAATGTTACGTCTTCAGTCTCTTTTTCATTTCCTGCTTTATCCTTTGCCCATACCTTAAATAAGGTACCATCTGTTGTTGCAGAATCTTTAACTGTAGCAACTACAGTTCCTGAAGAAAGATCAAGAACTTCTCCATCTTTTATCTTTCCTTCTTCATCTTTAACTCCGGTTATTGTTACGGCTTCTGTTCCTGATTTATAAGAACCTTCTGTTGTATCAGCAAAATTAACCTTTACAACCAGCTTCTTGTACCAATCTTTTCCATCTACTGTAAAACCCTTAGATGTTTCCTCTGCAAGCTCTTCGATCACAGGATTCGGAGCTGTCATATCCACATTTACAACTCCAACTTTAGCCTCGTTACTTACACCATTTACATTTGTAAGGCCGACAGAAAGGCCGTTTATTACAGCATCCTTATCTAATTTTACATGAATAGAAAGTGTTGAATGATAATATGAATCAGAAGATTTAGAACTAGCCTTTGTTAATTCTATATCCGCTGGATCTACACTCTGTTCACTGGCATTGATCTTTACTTTTGCTATAACACTATCTGTAAGTAAGACATCTGTCTTAATATCAAATTTAAAAGTTAAGTCCTCACTATTAGTAATGTTATTTTCCGGATCTACATCACCTTCAGAAATATTAACAGCTTTCTTCTCATCATTAACGCTTACTTCTTTAAGTTCAATATCTACATTATCTTCATAAGTAGAAATTGTTACAATGCTGTCATTTTTATTAGCTGCCTTATCAGAAGCAATAACTGTAAACTGATATTCGTTATTTTTTTCTAACGCAGCCTTTTCAATTACTTTTTTATAAACACCATTAGAATCCGGTAAAAGTGTAGTACCATCAAAAGTTACCTCTTTAACACCACTGCCTGAATCACTAACTTTAAATGATACCTCTACATCTTTAGCACTTGTAACCTTTTCACCCGATGAAATTACATTTCCATCCTGCTTAACTAAAAGATCTGTTATTTCAGGCTTAACTGTATCCTTAACTATCTCAAACTCATCAGAAACAGCCTTTACACCTTCATCATTTGTAACTTCTATCTTATATTTATATACGCCATCATTTTCTACTTTGATATTTCCTGTTACTGGGTATTTACCATCTTTTAAAGCCCCAACAGTAAGGTCTTTTGACTCTTCATCATTAAAATATCTTGCTGATACGATTGATGAAAGAGTTGAAGAAGCCTTTATAGAAGCGCTTGCTTCTACTGGAACATTTGTCTTTTCTTCACTTTCTAAGTTGATCACTGTTTTTGTTTCAGGTTTTGTAACAGTGATAGCAGGATTTACATCTGTATAATTGATTGTAAGTGCATAGTATGTTTTTTCTTCATTTTCTGCCTTAAAAGCAAATATGTAATTCTTTGCCCCAGAAATTTCATTGGCATTCTTAATTACAAAAGATGTAAAATCTCCAGCACTAGAAAGACTTCTAACGACTCGTCCTGCGTCCTTTTCTTCCTCTTTAACATCTGCAATTCCATCTAAAGTTGTTGTTTCAATCTCTGTATTATCTGTATCGCTCTTAAATGTTACTGTCACAGTACTTAAAGCTGTAAGATTTGATACGTTAGATGATACTATAACGCCATCTTCTTTTGTATCTGCAATAAGTGCCTTATTAGGATCCTCTTTTTCTGGTGTAACAGTTACAGAAGGAGTAACTATAGCAGGTACTGGATCAAGGCCATTTCCAACCTTACCCGTTTCTTTGATATCAGTTCCATCTATCTTATACTGATAGAAAGCATGATAAGTCTTATTAGTAACATCAGAGATATTTACATCAGTAAGTTCTCCATTATAATTCCATTCAGATGAAGAAATATCAGCAACTGTGTCCTTATCTCCAACGTAATCATAGAAATATCCAACAATATGTTTCTTTATATTAGTCTTATCAGTTTTAAGTGATAAGCTATAGTTTCTGCCTGCCTCATTTTTGCTAAGCATAAACTTAAGAGCATCATTAACATTTACATAATTTATAGAGTAAACTGCTCCCTTAGTGATCTCTTTATACTCATATTCGCCTTCAGCAATTGTTTTTTCAAATGCAAAGTAAAGATTATAAGACTTTCCAATTTCAAGCTGTTTTACATCGCCCTCTTCAATCTTTACATCAGTTGTAAGCTCTTTAGAATATTCATTATCTGTAAAAAAAGCCACCGGAACATAATCTTTGTATTCAGATTCAGAATCTAAATCATTTTCAATTATAATGTTAGGCGCCTCCACCGCATAAACAGCAGGACTTAAGACGGTAGCTTCTAAATTTCTCGTATTAGTAGATGGTCCACCTAAATCTCCTGAATCAAACTCAATAATTGGAATGCCATCACCTTCAAGAGTAATAGTGACATCATCAAATTCTCCCGTGACGATCACTCCGCCTCTTGCTGATGTCTTTTTGTTCCAGCCATCTATATAAGACACACTTATTATCATGACCAGTGCAAGAACAAAGGCTAGAACTCTTGTTTTTAAACCTCTTTTCACTTTCATATATTTCCTCTCCCTT
>CAMKMR010000209.1 GCA_946413945.1 uncultured Lachnospiraceae bacterium
CTATCTCTTGTTTTCGGTTGCTTGCTTCCTTACCGTACATGAGCATTTGCTCCGGGGTTATCATTACCATAGCCTTCAAGAAGGTTTACAACACCCAGCACTGCAAGACCACCTCCTACTGCAATGATTACTACTTTGAGAGCTTTAACTCCACTCTGAAGGAAAGAAGTATAATCCAGGAGGGCCACTGCTGTCGAACCCAGTTTGCTGTTCTTCACATAATCAGGACATGTATCCGGATTCAGATACTGCCCTATATCAAGTGACGCTATAAATGAAAGCGCCTTTGCAGATACTGCCGCTTTTGCTGTTGCAAGAACTGCTGCTCCCTTCGAAAGAATAGAAAGCACTGCTCCTGAAAAAGCTGCTTTTGCTGTAGATAGAAGAGCCAGGCTCTTCAGAAAAATATTACTTATCATTTCTTTGTCTCCTTATATTTTTACAAAATAAAAAACAGAGCTACTCTTCGCTCTGCCTTAGTTCTTCTTCAGTTGCATATTCCTCGTTTGCTGCCCTTATAGCTGCATCCATTATATCGTCCGGTACCCTGAGGCCTGATATATCAAGCTCCATAAACTGGGTATCCTTCGGAATCTTCGGTCTGCCATAACTTTCTACATACTTTGCTATATCAAAAGCATTCTTCGGATCTGCATCTGAAAGTTCTTTATACATTTCGTGTTTTGTGATATCCACCTTGTCTGAAAAGAAAGGTCTTACACCACGCACCTGTAATATACATTTGCCGCCATCCATTAGAGCCAGGCGGTCTTGGCTCATTAGTTCCCGCCCAAGCTTCTGATAATTCATACCATAGGACGGATTGTTCCCTCTTGTATCAGAGGTATTATAGGTGTCTATTGTTTCCTTGCCCAGCACATCAGCCAGGTCTTTCAATGTAGATTTTTCCTTGCCTCCAAGGAATAAAAAGCTGTCACAGTTACCTTCTATCGTCTCGGCATTATCTTTATAAATAGCTTTAAGCTGCGCCTTTGACTGAAGGATTATCGATGCTGATATTTCACGGCTTCTAATGGTCGCAATAAGCTTATCAAACTTCGGTATCTGTCCGATATTTGCGAACTCATCAAGGATGCATCGTACATGTACCGGAAGCTTTCCATGGTACTTATCATCCGCAATGGTACAAAGCAGATTAAAGAGCTGCGTATACATGATACTGACAAGAAAGTTAAGTGAATCATCCGTATCAGATATGATAACGAAAAGTGCAGTCTTATGAATTCCGATATCCCCAAGATCAAGCTCATCATAAGCTGTTATCTCTCTTATCTCCTGGATATCAAATGGAGCAAGTCTTGCACCGCAGCTAATAAGAATGGATTTTGCTGTCTTTCCGGCTGCAAGCTTATACTTCTTATACTGTCTTACTGCAAATGAATCAGGATCAGCCTTTATTCCCTCTTCCTCGTTGCCATTCTCTATATCCTTAAACATAAGATCTATGGCGTTTTCAAAGGATTCGTCATCTTCTCTTGTTTCAGATGCATCTATCATTGCAAGAAGCGAAACAAAGTTCTGTTCGCTCGGTCTGCAGTAGCTGACTATATATGCAACCAGTGCTGTAAATAGAAGTCTCTCCGCTTTTACCCAGAAGTCTTCACCGGCCTGTGCTCCCTCACCCTTTGTATTTGCAATAAGTGTATTCACGAACTTCAGGATATCCTGTTCTGTCTTTATATAGGCAAACGGATTATAGTGAAGCGATTTATCAAAGTTGATGGTATTAAATACCTTTATCTTATATGGAACACGCACCGGATTTCCGGTCTTCTTTGAAAGGATCCTTCCTGATCTGTCTCTCGGGTAGTCTTTATACTTCTTCTTATCACTTTCGCTTAGGTCCTTTTCAAAAAGAAAATAGCCACGATTCAGCATTGTTCCGACTTCTTCAAGGATAGTTCCCTTTGGATCAGTAACAACCACACTTGAATGCATCTGCATTATGCTCGGTTTAACAAAGCCTCTTGTTTTCCCGGCTCCGGAACCACCAACTATAAGTATGTTCTTGTTACGGTCATACTTCGGATGCGATGGTCTTGTCATACGTAGCCATTCTGAAGCTGTAAGTGGTATGTTGTTCCACTTATTGGAATCCGAATAAGGTTCAAAGTCCTTTTCATTTCCCCACCTTGCAGAACCATACTCCTCACCTTTCCTGAACTGCTTTGCATTCTTCTTTCGAGACTTCATATAAAGATTAAAAAGAACACCGGCTGTTACTCCTCCAAGAAGCGGAACAAGCTTAAAGCTCGGTGCAAAGTAAGGTGGCTGATGGAATATCTTTGTAAAGCCTTCAACACATTTATCAAGCGTATCAGTCTTTGTGCTTGCCGTCGCAGCCTGAAGAAACTTATTAACAAAATAAAACAGAATTAAAAATGGAATCAGATCTATAGCAACCCTGTTGGCATTAAGCTTCCCGTTTTTCATATATGGCTTAAGTGCTTTCCTTGGAAGTGCCGTAAGGTCGCTCAGGATTCCCTTTATTATCTTGCTACCTGCCATAGTATTTACCTCGACTGGCTTCTGTTTTTCTGCTTTACTCTCTCACGCTGCCTGTTTTTATCCTTCTTAGCCACCTGCTCTTTCTTATCTTTTATGGTTTCCTTAAGAGTCTTCTTTTGCTTAGGATTAAGTTCTTTTGTCTTTTCCTTAACCTTTGCTTTTATATCCTCGCCCGGAACTACTTCCTTCTCTACAAGGACTTTACCAGCATTATCCTTAATTGTAAGACTGACACCATCTACACTTGCTTCCTGCAGCTTATCATAATCAATATCCGTATCCTTGACGAACTCCTGCGAGAATATCTTCTCATTCGAATCATTTACCATTGTGATTTCTTTGGTCATCGCTTTTTGTTCTTCCAGTACCTGTTCCGATGCCATCTTCAAAATCCCGGTGAGCTGATCCACATTTTTAACCTCACAGAATGCTACATAGCTGCAGGTTCCGTCGGCTCTTGGTTTTTCCTGCATATCAATAGGAATATGACTTTTCTTACAGACATCTTTAATTATCTCTGCAGTTCTCTCGTCTGTTACATCCATATGAGCCACATCTTTTCCATCTCTGTTAAAAGATTTAAGTGATCCATGGGTTTCCTTATAGTTGTCTTTTACAAAATCCACTACCTTTGTGAGGATGTTATCCTTTTCCTCAACTGATAGCTGCTTATTCTGCTCTGACTTTCTGCAGGCATCTGCAATAGCCTGGATAATATCTACACTGACTGTAACAACAGCCTTACCTGTTTGAAACGATTCCTGTGTTAATTCATCTACCATGGGCTACTCCTCATCTGTAACATACTCAAAGGTTATATAATCATTTCCATTTGATGATGACTTGGCCTTGGATATGATAATCTGCACATTTCCTGCTTTAAGATCAGCATAAGCATCCTTATCAGCCATAAATTCATCACACATTTCCGTCAGAACCTTACCAGCAAAATAAAAGCTGTCAGGGAATTCCTTAAAGCTGATCACTCCACATCTTCCATTTCGTGTCATAATAGCATCCACATCGATTACTGTTAGTACTCGGTCAACAACATCTGCAGTGTGAAGCTGTCTCTTCCCATCATTCATAAGTTCACTGGCAGACTTCTTTCTGGAACGAATATCTGCATAACTCATCTCTCTTTCCTCCTTCCTGTAATATCTATTTGTAAACAACCAAGGGTGATATACACTAAGTTTTGGACTTTTCGTCCAAAGGTTTATCATCTTCCTGCTCCGGGGCAAGGACTAAACTGACCACAAGTATCGTAAGTCCTGCCACTAATATGACTAGCTTCAGCCACGGAGGGAAGTTTTGTATGTAATCCAAGTTCCACATAACTGCTCCTTTCCACGAAAAAAACGCCTATGAGTTTTCTCATAGACGCCTTAACGCTGTATTATAACAATATTCTGTTGTTAATTAGCCTTGTTTTTCAAAATAACCTCTGTGAATTATCTTCCGATTTTATGTTCCAACGTTCATCCCGACAAACCTGCTAATATTTT
>CAMKMR010000210.1 GCA_946413945.1 uncultured Lachnospiraceae bacterium
CGAACTGCATGAAGGACACCCTGCGGTTGGACTGCATGTAGGAAGCCAGCGCCGAATCCATATCCCGGCTATTGGTCATGACGATCGGCTTGTTCAGTATAAAATAGAGATCCCGATTCGCCTTGTTGACTGCAAAGGAAAGCTTATACTTGGAGGATCGATCATCGGAGATATCAAGGCTGGTGAGATATATGCTAATCAGGCAAAGATCGAAGGAGAGATTGACTGCGAGACTTCAGTAAAAATTGGAGCAAATTCAGTTGTTATCGGAAATATCAGCGCAAGTTCTGCAGTTATTGCAGGTGCTGTAAATGGTGATATTGATGTAAAAGGCCAGGTAATTGTTGATTCATCAGCAGTAATTGTTGGTAACATTAAGTCAAAATCAGTACAGATCAACAATGGTGCTATCATTGAAGGTTTCTGCTCACAGGCATATCTTGATGTAGATGTAAAGAGATATTTTAAAGATGAAGATAAAAAATCAGACGAGACAGAAGAACTTACAGATATAAGTGAAAATGCAAAGGCTGAGAAAAAGTCTTCAGCTAGAACTAACCAGAGATCTCAGAAGGCATCAAATCAGAGAAAGACTGATAGATAAAAGTGAATTAAACTGGATCAATCTTATGGTCTGGTTAAAATAAAAAATAAAGGAAGAAAAGAACATGGAACTTAACAGAGTCTTACTTAAACTCAGCGGTGAAGCACTTGCCGGTGACAAAAAGACAGGTTTTTCAGAGGAAACAGTAAAAGCTGTAGCAGCACAGGTAAAGGAAATCGCTGATAAGGGAACAGAAATCGGCGTAGTTATCGGTGGTGGAAACTTCTGGAGAGGAAGAACATCAAATGATATGGACAGGATTAAAGCTGACCAGATCGGTATGCTTGCAACAGTTATGAACTGTATATATACAGCTGACATTTTCAGAATGGCAGGACTTAAATGTCACGTTATGACACCATTTGAATGTGGAGATATGACAGAGGTATTTAATATTGATAAGGCAATCTCATATCTTGAGAATAAAGAGATTGTTTTCTTTGCAGGTGGAACAGGACATCCATATTTCTCAACAGATATGGCTATGGTACTTCGCGCTATCGAGATCAAGGCTGACGTTATTCTTTCAGCTAAGGCTATCGACGGAGTATATGACAGCGACCCTAAGGTAAATCCAAATGCTAAGAAGTATGAAAAGATGAAGATGGAAGATATCGTAGCAAATAAGCTTGGTGTTATCGACCTTGCATCAGCAGTTCTTGCAATGGAAAATCATATGCCTATGATGCTTTTCGGACTTAACGAGAAGGATTCTATCATCAATACTGTTACAGGAAAATTCACTGGAACTCTTGTTGAGGCTTAGTTACTGAAAGGATTACAGGAACACTTATAGCTAAATGGTAAGATAGTTAAGTGGTTAAACAGTAAGATAATCAAGTAGTGAAATAAAAAAATAATAAAGATAATAATAAAAGTATAAAAAATTGGAGGATTTTAAGAATGGCAGCAGATTATGAAGTAAAGATGCAGAAGGCAGTTGAGAATCTTAAAGAGGATTACTCTACAATCAGAGCTGGACGTGCAAACCCACATATTCTTGATAAGATCAAGATTGATTACTATGGAACAATGACAGGACTTCAGGGCGTAGCTAACGTTACAGTTCCAGAAGCAAGAACGATCATTATCACGCCATGGGAAGCAAAGCTTATCAAAGATATTGAGAAGGCAATCGTTATCTCAGATCTTGGCGTAACACCAAACAATGATGGTAAGAGCGTGATCGTTACATTCCCTGAACTTACAGAGGACAGACGTAAGGAACTTGCAAAGGATATCAAGAAGAAGGGTGAAGCAGCTAAGGTTGTTGTACGTAATGTAAGACGTGATGCAAATGATGCTGTTAAGAAGCAGAACAAGGCTGGTGAGATCTCTGACGACGAGCAGAAGGTAGAAGAGGATAAGATCCAGAAGGCAACAGATAAGTACATTGCAGAAATTGATAAGACAATTGATGATAAGACAAAGGAAATCATGACAGTCTAGTCTACAATAAAGAACATAGGGAATTACTATGGAAAAAATAATTGATGGTGAAAAATTAAATGTTCCTGAGCATGTAGCTATCATCCTGGATGGAAATGGAAGATGGGCGAAGAAACGTTTCATGCCTAGAAACTTTGGCCATAAAGCGGGTGCAAAGAATGTAGAGCAGATATGTGAAGATGCCTGGAATATGGGAATCAAATATCTTACGGTTTATGTATTCTCAACTGAAAACTGGAAGAGATCGGTAGAGGAAGTAACAGGTATCATGAACCTGCTTCGTAATTATCTTGAAACTTCCATTGAAAGATCTAACAGGGAAAATATGAGAGTACGTATCATAGGGGATAGAAGCAGACTTGCAGACGATATAAATAAGGCGATAGACAAGTTAGAAACTGCAACCGCTAAGAATACTGGTCTCAACTTTACCATGGCTCTTAACTATGGAGGAAGAGATGAGATACGACGTGCTGTAACTAAGATTGCTGAGGAAGTTAAGAAAGGAAAACTTCTTCCAGAAGAAATCACAGAAGATCTTATCAATGCACATCTTGATACAGCAGAGTTGCCATACCCTGATCTTTTAATAAGAACCAGTGGTGAAGAAAGAACTTCAAACTATCTTCCTTGGCAGCTGGCATATTCAGAATTCTATTTTACAGATGTATTATGGCCTGATTTTGACAGAGCCTGTCTTCTTGAAGCCGTAAGACACTATACAAATAGAGACAGAAGGTTTGGTGGGGTAAAGTAATGTTCATAACAAGATTAATAAGCGGGATAGTGCTGGTGATATTATCAGTAATTATTCTTTATTTCGGAGGCGCCGTAACCCTTGGGGCTACAGCACTTCTATCCTTTGTTGGAATATTTGAATTAATGAGAGTTTATAAACTCGAAGAGTCGGTGCTGGCATACAGTGCCTACGGGGTAACATTTTTATATTATATAATCCTTTATTTTGGAAAGACAGGGCTGATACTTCCACTGATGATAGTGTACTTACTTTTAGTACTTTCAGTGTATGTTATCGCTTTCCCTAAATTCCATGATAAAGAAGTGATGGGAGCATTTTTTGCATTCTTTTATGTAAGTGTATGCCTTTCATATGTTTATCAGATAAGAGTAGCTAAAGATGGCGGAATGCTTATCATCCTTGTGTTCATTTGCTCATGGGGAAATGATACTTTGGCTTATTGTACAGGCCGTCTTTTTGGTAAGCATAAAATGTCACCGGTACTTAGTCCTAAAAAGAGTATTGAAGGACTTATAGGTGGCATAATCGGAGCAGGATTATTAGGAATGATCTTTGGAATATTCTTCAATAAATTTGCTACTCCTATTAAGGGAGCCGCCCTTTGGTTCGCACTTGTTGGTGCCATTGGTGCAATCCCGGCAGTTATCGGCGATCTTGCCGCATCAGCTATTAAAAGAAATAATGAAATTAAGGATTATGGAAAATTGATCCCAGGACATGGTGGTGTCCTTGACAGATTTGACAGTATGATCTTTACAGCTCCGATAATTTTTTATTGCGTTAAGGCTGTAATGAATTTTGCAGGAATCTAATAAAATTATAGACCTGTGCCTTCGTGCACAGGTCATTTTCACAATATAGCGGACCATAGAATAAAAGCAAAAAAAGTTTTGTCAAAAATATAAATTAAAAATAAAACAAAGCGTTTGGCAAAAGTATAGAATAAAGACAAAACAAAGCGTTTAGTAAAAATATAGAATAATAAAAAAATGTTCGTTAAATTATAGTCAAAAGTATAAAAGAATAGAGAGAATAGAGAGAATAGTATGATTCAGGAAAAGATAAAAAATATTTCAATCATTGGTTCGACAGGTTCGATAGGAACACAGACTTTAGAAGTTGTAGATGCAAATATGGATATGAGAGTCGTAGCTCTTTCTTGTGGGCATAATAAAAAGCTTTTAGAAGAGCAGACCAGAAAATA
>CAMKMR010000211.1 GCA_946413945.1 uncultured Lachnospiraceae bacterium
TGCAGATGGGACCTGAAGCATACGGACCATATCCTCTGCTGCTGCTCTCTCAGGATTAACTGACATTGAAAGACCTAATTCTTCCTTGAGATACTTTATCTCATCCGAATATTGTGGATTTCTTACTCTTGCAATTGTCTTACATTTACCTGCCTTACGCGCGATAAGACACGCCAACATGTTTTTTTCATCCTGGTCTGTAACTGCTATCATTAGATCTGCCTTTTCAATACCTGCATCTAACTGTGTATGATAACTTGTACAATCTCCCTGATATCCTATAACATCACTTGCAGCTGATACATCTTCTATTTTTGCCATGTTAGTATCAATAACTGTAACTTCTGTTTTTCCTTTATTTAACTGTCCTGCGAGTTCTGTTCCAACCCTTCCGCAGCCAGCAATGATAATATTCATCTTACCTTGCCCTCTGTAAATTAAATTTTTCTTCTTGAAATAGCCATAGTAATACCATTTTCAGATATACCCGGCATAAGAAGCTCTGCTCCTTCACCAGCTGCTAACATAGCAGCCTGCTCACATAACTTACTATTATCCTGATCTTTTCCACCTAATAGATCATCATTATACGTTACAAAAGGTATCCTGTTTTTTGCAACAAATTTATTGATATAAACATCAACTATTTCTTCATCGGTTGTAGCAATCGCTGCCACATCCATAAGCTCTATAGTACATTCATTAAGTACTCCAAGTATAAAGCTGCTGAGTTCTTCTACAGTCTTTTCCCCGTCACATATAACACCAACAAAGAAATGCCTTGGATAAAGCCATAATGCCTTATCTTTTAACTTATCCTGAGAAATGACAATATCAGCCTCTGCCATATTATCAGTTCTCTTCATAGAATCGGGATATTTCCCTTTAAGGAACTTTTTAATATATTCACTATCAACAAAGACCTTAGAGATTTTCCCTCTTATATGCTTTTTAGATAGTTCTGTTACCATTTCCCTATTCTGAACTTTGAGATAATTATTTTTTGCAAAAAGGTCGATTGCCTTTTTCTTTGCAATATCCTTTGCCATAGTAAGAACTGGTTCCCCATGTGTTGCCGCTGCAATTTCAACTGCCAACTGGTTTCCCTGTCCAAAATCTCCAGCTGATATAGGAAGAACAAATTTTGCATCTTCATCTATTACTACTACCGGAATATCCAGAGTCTTGTTTTTTACAAGCGGAGTAACACCGGCAACTGCCTTATCTGTAGCAGTTATATAAAGGAGCCATGCCCCATCACAAACTGCCTTTTTAGCAATTTCCGTTGCAGTTATTGTATCAAACAACTCTACAACATATTTTTCCTGAAACATTCTTTTTATGTCCTCGGCAAGGTATTTTCCTTTTTTAGAAAAACTGACAATGTAAAGAACCATTTTTTATCCCACCTATATTTTTATTTACAACCTGATCATTCTAATTCTATTCTAAAGTCATACAGAGTTATTATACTACAGAATTACTATATTTGTGCAAAAAAATTGTTCACATTTTTTGAAGACTTTTCCTTATTTCTTTATGTAAGAATGCCGAATCACCTTATTTTCTTGTTTTTACTTTATCAGTCTTATATTTTATCTTCTCGAGTTTAAGATACTTATTGTCGACTTTTATCCTATCTACCATGCTAAGATTCTTATTTAATGTTTTTCTCTTATCCGCCTTGCTAAGATCCTTATTTTAGATATAATATTAGTTGTTTATTTTATTTGATAGTAATTGTTATGGAGATAAGTTATGAGTATAAAAAAATGTCCTGTCTGTGGATGGGAAAATACCGATTCAACTGAATATGAGCACTGTCCAAACTGCCTTTCGATGATACATGAAAAATCCGAAGATGGTAGTGAATGCGGTGGGATTTTAGAAGCTGTCAGTGTTGCCGTAAATGATGACGACAGCTGGGATCTAGTTCTTCGCTGCAAATTCTGTGACGAATTCATCCTCTCAAGAGTAAACAAGGATGACAATCCAATAAAGCTTATGAATATTGCTTTAAAACCTCTTACTAATCCTCCATTTCCAATCGACAGAATAGAAACTATGGAAAAAATGATGGGCGGAGCAGGCGACCTGGGAGGTTATTATGAATAAGAAAAAAATTGGTGGTAAAAAAATCAACAATCGAAATACAGCTTCTAACGATCTTAATATCAATCTTGAAGAATTAAATAACTCTTCCAAGAATTACTATATGACCCACGCCTGCCAGGAATCATTTACCTGTGCAAATTGCGGAAAACTTATACAGCCTGAAGGAGCCGGCACAGACCATAGAAATCAGTGTCCATACTGCCTTCACAGCCTTCATCTTGATAATGTTCCCGGCGACAGAGCTTCTAATTGTCACGGCCTCATGAAGCCTATAGCTGTATGGGTCAGAAAAAATGGAGAATGGGCCATCATCCATAAATGTACTAAATGCAATAAAATAAGTTCAAATAGAGTGGCCGCTGACGATAATCCAATGAAATTAATGGCTCTTGCCATGAAACCACTTGTTAGTAATCCGCTTGATAAAGAGCGCCTCAAAAAAATGCTTGATAGTATGAATAAAGAAGGGTAACTAATGATCTTAAAATTGATCAAGCGATAAGATCATTAGTTTACCATAAAAATGGACCTAGGGGGACTGTCCCCCTAGGTCCATTTTTTTGTCAGCCTGCAAGATGAAGTCCCTTGTAGTCTGAACTATTTACGAGTCCATAATCCTTGGCCATTTCATTTGAAGTCCAAAGCATATCCTTTGTTATTCCCTTGTAGAAATCCTCTACAGAAATCTCATACGAACCAGCATTAAGAGTTATTATATCTGGCTCATAATTATATGGCGCCTTAATAAGAATCTGCTTTATGGAATCTGAAAAATAAGGCATTGCTTCCGGCAGTGAGATAAAGCGTTTCTTAAAAGCTTCCTTATCACCTTTTTCATTTAAAAGGCAGATCTGCTTATTTGAAACCTTTGTACCTGTAGCCTCTACAAAAACCTTGGCAGCATTATTCATTACACTGGTTCTGGTTTCATTTGTAGGAGAGGCAAACATCATATTAGTTGATGCCACATTTGGTCTTTCATCTGCAAATGAAATAAAGAGCATCTTTTCTGCTGGATAATTTCCACTTCCTTTAAAGAAATCAGTGTAAAGAGATTCTAATTCCTGCTTAATAGGAACTATTCGGCCATTATCAATATCAACTTCATGATTTAACATTATACTGATAAGACCTGTCCTGATATATTCAATCCTTTCTTCCGTGCAGTAATCTGTTGGAAGGAATTCATGTCTCTTTGCATCCTTAAGAAGGAAACCAACATACTTCTTTCCTACTTCATTTAAGTAAGAAACTTCATTTCTTAAATCTTCATCAAACTGAGAATAAATATCCATTATCCTCTCAGCTCTTCTTCTTAACCTTCTTATGATATCACCAAAAACATCCTGATCATGAAGCTCATTTCTAATAAGAATTCTTTCCTTCTGAAGAATGTTCTTAACACAAGCCTCATAATATCCATTCTCTGTCTCACGTTTTGCAGCAGGGAAAGCAAATATCCTATGGGATGTTATATTAAGGATAGATTCTATGATCCTCTCGTAATCCTTTGTATTAAGAGACTCATTTAACTTACTATTCAGCTCCTTTAATACTAGGATCATGCCTGAATCTTTTTCATTGTCAGAAAAACCAGCAGAGCCAATGATCTGTAGAGTTACAAATGGTCCGTACACTTTTAGATACTGATTTATATGCTGCTTCATATTTGAGATAACGAAATCTTTATATTCTTTTATTATCGTATCTACATTTCTTTCAAATGACTGATATTCTCTTAAAGCTCTACCTCTAAAATCATCGAAGCCTTTTTTGATACTCTTATAATCTGGCTTTTCAAAGCTGTTTACTTTTACTAAACCTTTTAATGGCAGAAAAATGTCATCATCCACCTTACTATTTAAGAAGTCTTCCATTCTTCCGAAAACTTCCATCTTATCA
>CAMKMR010000212.1 GCA_946413945.1 uncultured Lachnospiraceae bacterium
CGCATAGAAGGAGATCTTGATTTCCTTGATGAGGATATTCTTTATGCTAATAAGGATCATGGAACAGTTTATGATCATTTAAAGAGAGCGATCCAGTTCTCATTTGATCATCTGGGTCCTCACAATATGCCAGCTGGTCTTTATGCTGACTGGAATGACTGTCTCAGACTTGGTAAGAATGGTGAGTCTACTTTCGTAGCATTACAGTTCTACTATGCTCTTAATATGATGGTTGAAATTGCTGATTTTAAGAAGGATGAAGAATATAAGGCATTTGCAAATGAAAAGAAGGAAGAATTAAAAGAGATCATCAACAAATGTTGCTGGAATGAGGATAGATTTACAAGAGGATTTACAGAAGCAGGAGAAGTTATCGGTGAAAGAACAGCTCCTGAAGCTAATATGTGGCTCAATCCCCAGAGCTGGTCTGTTATAAGCGGTCTTGCAACAAAAGAGCAGGCAGAGGCTGCTATGGAGAATGTAAACAGCAGACTTAATTCTTGTTTTGGTGCAGCTCTTATGGATCCTCCATATCACAGCCATGCATTTGAAGGGGCTCTTGGAGTTATCTATAATCAGGGTACTAAGGAAAATGCTGGTATCTTCTCACAGACTCAGGGTTGGCTTATACTTGCAGAAGCTCTTATGGGACATGGTAACAGAGCTTATCAGTATTATCATGAGAACTGTCCTGCATCTCAGAATGACAAGGCAGAAGTAAGAAGACTCGAGCCATACTGCTATGGCCAGTTTACAGAAGGACCAAAGAGTATACATTTTGGAAGAAGCCATGTACACTGGCTTACAGGAACAGCTTCAACTGTTATGGTTGGTTCGGTAGAAGGTATCCTCGGACTCAGACCTGACCTTTATGGTCTTCGTCTTGCGCCAAGTATCTCATCTGAATGGGAAAGCCTTACTATGAATAAGATCTTCAGAGGAAAGAAGTTAAATATAACAGTTCTTAATCCTGAAAAGAAGGAATCAGGCTTTACTTCACTTACAGTAAACGGACAGGAAATGGAATCAGCTTATATTCCTGCAGATATACTTAAAGAAGAAAATGAAGTTACATTAGTGATCTAATGTCATGTACCAGCAGTTTAAAAAAAACTGTGTGACATGGTCTCTAAAGCGTAAAGATTATAGCTTTGTCTGAATGCATGAAAATTAAAGTGACATAATTATAAAGGGAGTGTGAAATATTTTTCATGCTCCCTTTTTTGCTATATTCAATTAGTAAGATTTATATGATAAAATCAAGGGTTAGAAAATACAGAAGACTAAAGGATATAATAGTTCAGACATTAGAAATAATAATGTGTGGCTTGATCGTATTTTAAGGAAGAGATATGAGGGATAAGAGGTATTTTAAGATAATAATGGCATTTGGCCTGATGATCAGTATATTTTTTGCTCCTTTCGAAGATAAAAAAAATATAGCATATGACACGTTATCGTATGCTACGTCATCTGATGAAGGATTAAGTGATATAGAAACTTTAAACTATATAAATAAAATGGGGGAAATGGCTGCTGTAGGAGTTATATATGGAAATACAGATTATAAGGGGAAAAAGGCAGCAGATAATGATACAGCCAGGAAAAAAATAGAAAGTACGGCACAGGGTGATATGGATAGCAGAATTGAAAATGAAATTGAAATTGAAGAAAAAATAAATTCCATGTCAAGAGAAGAAAAAGTGGCCCAGCTTTTTATTGTCAGCATAGATGGTATCAAAGGGGTAAGGAATACTACAACTTTTGATGAGGACATAAAAACAAAATTAAAGGAATTTCCTGTAGGTGGGATAATCTTATTTGGAAGAAATATCAGCTCTCCTGAGCAGCTTAGAAGCCTCAATGAGAGTCTTAAAAAAGAATCTGAAGCAAATACCGGGCTTCCGCTTTTTATCAGTGTAGATGAAGAAGGAGGCACTGTTACAAGGCTTGCTTCTACTGACAGCTTTACAGATATTAAAAATGTAGGAGATATGGCAGATATAGGAGCTAAAAATGATACGAAGCTAGCCTATGATACAGGCAGTTATATAGCCGGATATCTTAAAGAATATGGCTTTAATCTGGACTTTGCCCCAGTGGCAGATGTTTATAATAATCCAAAGAATACGATCATCGGGAATAGAGCATTTGGTTCGGATCCTGATAAAGTTGCCCAGATGGTGGATGAGGCGCGAAAAGGATTTGAAGATAGTGGCGTTAATGCCTGTATAAAACATTTTCCTGGCCATGGCAATACTGAAAATGATACTCACAAGGATATGGTTATTTCTGACAGGACATTAGAAGAACTTAATAAATGTGAGCTGGTACCATTTAGATATGAAATTGAAAGAGGAGTAAGTATGATAATGGTTGCACATATTTCTGTTCCTAATGTAACAGGAAATAATGAACCGGCTTCACTTTCTCCTAAATTGGTTCAAGGTCTGTTAAGAGATGAGTTAGGCTATGACGGGGTGGTCATAACAGATGCTATGGATATGTATGCTATCAGCAAATATTACAGTCAGGGAGATGCTGCGGTTATGGCTTTAAAAGCTGGATGTGATATGCTTTTAGAAGTCCAGGAATGCAGTGAAGCTTATAAGGCAGTCCTTGCGGCAGTTGAGTCAGGAGAGATAACAGAGGAAAGGCTGAATGTATCAGTAAGAAGGGTACTCAGATTAAAATTAAAGAATAAAGAAAGAGGATAAGAAGATGAAGATAGTTGTACTTGAGGCAGATTCTGTTGGAACAGATGTGAGCTACGAAGCCTTGAGAGAATTTGGAGAGCTCGAGCTTTATAACTCAACACCAAATGAGCTTATAGCAGAAAGAATAAAGGATGCGGATATAGTTCTTGCTAATAAATGTATCTTAGATGAGAATTCTTTAAAAGATGCCCGAAAGGTCAGATTTATAGCAGAGGCAGCAACGGGATATAATAATATAGATGTTTTTTATTGCAGAAAAAATAATATAGGTCTAAGTAATGTAAGCGGCTATTCTACTGAAGCTGTGGCTCAGCATACAATGGCTTTAGTTCTTGCCTTGAATAATAAGCTTTCCTATTATTCAGATTTTGTAAACAGTAAGGAATACTCAAGGCAGAGATCATTTTGCAATATAAGTAATGTATTCCATGATCTTACCGGAAGGACATATGGCATTATTGGAATGGGGAATATAGGAAGGCGTGTGGCGAGCCTTGCAGAGGCTTTTGGCATGAAAGTCATATATTTTTCAGCCAGTGGAGTAAAACAGGATCTTCCTTATGAAATGATGGACTTTGACAGTTTCTTAAGAAATGCGGATATAGTATCTATTCATGCGCCATTAAATGAGAAGACTAAAGGACTTATAAATAAAGAGGCATTTAAAAAAATGAAGGAAAGTGCCATTTTAATTAATGTTGGAAGGGGACCGATAGTAGTGGAAGAAGACCTTGTAGAGGCTTTAAATAATGGAGAGATAGCAGCGGCAGGGATAGATGTTTATGAAAAAGAACCGCTTCCTGAGACAAGTAAGCTTCTTTTAATAGAGGATAAAGATAAATTGCTTCTTACGCCACACCAGGCCTGGGGAAGCTATGAGGCGAGAGCAAGGCTTATCGAGGAGATAGTTTTAAATATCAGAGCCTATCTTAATGGTGAGGAAAGAAACAGGATAGTATAGAAATGCCCAAATATTGATAAGAGTAAAAAAGACACATTTTGTTTTAAATAAAATACATTCAGCATACTTGACAGAAGAATGATTGTATTTATAATTATGAACGGTGGAGATAGTACATATTATAAATATGACTGTACTCTTAAATGGATAATTAATGTTATTTCATTTCATGTGCGAAAGCAGCACTTGAGAATTGAGTGTGCCGAGCCTTTATCATGAGGCAGGCAACATTTTGTAGAAAGGAGAAAATGAAATGACTATAGAAATGTTAAGTGGAAAGATCCATAGAGCTACTGTAACTCAGGCGGCTCTCAATTATGTCGGAAGTATCACAATA
>CAMKMR010000213.1 GCA_946413945.1 uncultured Lachnospiraceae bacterium
TTTTATGATGTAGATAAGGGAAGTATTTCTGTTGATGGAAATGATATAAGACATATAACAAGACATTCTCTTCGAGATAATTATGGTATGGTCCTTCAGGAAACCTGGCTTAAGACAGGTACGGTAAGAGAAAATATCTGCTATAAAAATCCTGATGCCAGCGATGAAGAAATGATAAATGCAGCTAAATTAACTCACGCTCATTCATTTATCAAGCGTCTTCCTAATGGCTATGATACGGTTCTTTCTGAAGATGGAGGCAGTCTTTCTCAGGGACAAAAGCAGTTGCTTTGTATCACAAGAGTAATGCTTAGTCTTCCGCCAATGCTGATACTTGATGAGGCTACATCTTCTATAGATACCAGAACTGAACTTCATATACAGAATGCATTTGCGAAGATGATGAAGGGCAGGACTTCATTTATTGTTGCTCATAGATTATCAACAATTAAAGAAGCAGATATTATACTTGTGATGAAGGATGGAAAGATAATAGAGCAGGGAAATCATAATGAACTTCTTAGTAAAAAAGGATTTTACCATGATCTTTATTTCAGTCAGTTTGATCATAAGGAAAGTAATATGCTTTAAATGATACTGGATAGATTATAGTGAAAAGAAAAAATTATCCTGTAAAAATTTGCCAAATGCTTCTAAAAAAAGTATATTATATGAGTGCCATTTTATTGGCTAAAAAAGAAATTTTTAATAAAGGAAAAAAGTATGGATATTTCAAAAAAGATAGCTGAAGAACTTTCGGTTCAGCAGTGGCAGACAGATGCTGCCATAGCACTTATTGATGAAGGATGCACTATCCCTTTCATTGCAAGATATAGAAAAGAAAAAACCGGTACACTTAATGATGAACAGCTTCGTAAGCTTAGTGAGAGACTTACTTATCTTAGAAATCTTGAAGATAGGAAGACAGCGGTCATTGCTTCTATTGAAGAACAGGGTAAGCTTACAGAAGAATTAAAGAAAGAGATACTTGATGCTGAAACTATGGTAGCTGTAGAAGATCTTTACAGACCATATAAGCAGAAGAAAAAGACCAGAGCATCAGTTGCAAAGGAAAGAGGGCTTGAAGGTCTTGCTAATATCATCCGCTTAGAGATGACATCTTCACCAATTGAAAAAGAGGCTGAGAATTTTGTTGATCCAAAGAAAGAAGTAAATACTGTAAATGATGCTATTAGCGGTGCTCTTGATATAATCGCAGAGACTATTTCAGATGACGCAGAGATCAGAACAGAGATCCGTAAGAGAAGTTTTGAAAAAGGTCTTGTTAAGTCTGAAGCAAAGGACAAAGAACAAGAATCTGTTTACGAAACTTATTATGAATTCAGTGAGCCAGCTTCAAAGATCACAGGTTACAGGGTGCTTGCGATCAATCGTGGTGAAAAGGAAAAGTTCCTTACAGTTTCGATTGAAGCTCCTGTTGATGAGATAATAAGATATATGCAGAAAAAGATTATCCTTACAGATAATCAGAATACAATGCCTTATCTTAAAAAAGCTATTGACGATGCTTATGACAGACTTATAGCTCCATCGATTGAAAGAGATATAAGAAATGAACTTACAGAAAAGGCAGAAGATAATGCTATTGAAGTATTCGGTAAGAATTTAAGACAGCTCTTAATGCAGCCTCCTATTGCCAACTGCACCGTTCTTGGCTGGGATCCTGCTTTTAGGACAGGTTGTAAGTTAGCGGTAGTTGATAAGACTGGTAAGGTAATTGATACAGCAGTTATCTATCCGACTGCACCTACAAATGATGCTAAGATCAGAGCTGCAAAGGATAAAGTTGAGCAGTTTATAAAAAAATATGATATTGATCTTATCTCTTGTGGAAATGGTACTGCCAGCCGTGAGTCAGAAGCTATCATTGCAGATATCATTTCTGAAGTAAAGTCAAAGAAGGTAAGCTATATCATTACAAATGAGGCTGGTGCATCAGTTTACTCGGCGTCAGAACTTGCTACAGAAGAATTCCCTAATTTTGATGTTGGACAGAGATCTGCTGCATCTATTGCAAGAAGAGTTCAGGATCCATTAGCAGAATTAGTAAAAATTTCTCCAGAGGCAATCGGTGTTGGACAGTATCAGCACGATATGAATCAGAAGAAACTTAAGGAAGCTCTTAAAGGCGTAGTAGAAGATTGTGTTAATGCAGTTGGTATCGATCTTAACACAGCTTCAGCTTCACTTCTTGAATATATTTCAGGTATTTCTAAAACAATAGCAAAGAATATTGTTGCTTATAGAGAAGAAAATGGCAGCTTTACTGAAAGAAAGCAGCTCTTAAAAGTTGCTAAACTTGGACCGAAGGCTTATGAACAGTGTGCAGGTTTCTTAAGGATAAGAAATGGTAAGAATCCACTTGATAATACAGGAGTACATCCTGAAAGCTACGAGGCAGCTTTAAGTGTAATGGAAGAGTCTAAATTTGACCTTAAGGGTGTTAATGAAGGTAAAGAGGCAGGTGTCATTTTTATCAATGACTATGAGGCTACAGCTAAGAAGTTGGGTATCGGTGTTCCAACACTTAAGGATATCGTAAAGGAAATTCAGAGACCTGGTCGTGATCCACGTGAAGATATGCCTACTCCTGTACTTCGTAAGGATGTACTTGATATGAAAGATCTTAAAGAGGGCATGATACTAAAGGGAACAGTAAGAAATGTTATCGACTTCGGTGCCTTTGTTGATATCGGAGTTCATCAGGATGGACTGGTTCATATATCTCAGCTTACTAATAAGAAATTCATTAAACATCCGCTGGATGTAGTATCAGTAGGTGATATAGTTGAGGTTAAGGTGCTTTCTGTAGATATTAAAAAGAAGAGAATAGCGCTTACTATGATTTTATGATAAAATAATGAACTGGTTAGCTTAATTTATGAGGAATATAGTATTGTTTTAAGAATCGAGGCGGATTATGAAGTTAGAAGATTTTAACATGACAAAAGAAGAAATGATCGCAACTTGTGATAAGTATATGAATGAGCAGTTTAGGAGATATGACTTTATCGCTAATTCTGGAAAGGGTATGTATATCTATGATGAGAATGGAAAAGCATATCTTGATTTTATGGGTGGTATAGCTGTTAATGCTGCCGGTCATTGTAATGAAAAGGTTGTAGAAGCTATCAAAGCTCAGGCTGATACAATTCTTCACAGTGCAAATTATTGTTATACAGTTCCTCAGATCATGCTGGCTAAGCTTGTATGTGAATCAATCGGAATGGAGAAGATCCAGTTTCAGAATTCAGGAGCGGAAGCTAATGAAGCGATGATCAAGCTTGCTCGTAAATATGGAGTAGATAATTTTGGTCCTAACAGATATAAGATAGTAACGGCAATGAATTCTTTCCATGGAAGAACTCTTGCAACACTTGCTGCAACTGGACAGCCAGATTCAGCAATACAGAAGGGCTTTGCGCCTTTTGTTCCAGGCTTTACTTATGCAGAGTTTAACAATTTAAAGTCATTTGAGGATGCCTGTGATGAAGATACTATCGCTATAATGATAGAGCCTGTACAGGGCGAAGGTGGAGTATATCCTGCTACAAAGGAATTTATTACAGGACTTCGTGAACTTTGTGACAGAAAAAATATGCTTCTCTTATTTGATGAGGTTCAGACTGGTTGGGGAAGAACAGGAAGCCTTATGGGCTTTATGGAATATGGTGTTAAACCTGACGTCGTTTCTATGGCTAAAGCTATGGGCGGGGGAATGCCAATCGGTGCAATGTGTACATCTGCTAAGCTTATGAACACATTTGGGCCTGGAGCTCATGGAACAACATTTGGTGGAAATCCTGTATGCTGTGCTGCAGCATATGCTGAGATTACAGATATAATAGAAAGTAAGCTTTCAGAAAATGCAGCGACAGTCGGTGCATATTTTAGAGAGGAACTTTCTAAACTTCCTCACGTTAAAGAAGTACGTGGTCTTGGTTTCCTTACAGGAGTTGAATTTGACGAGCCTATATCAGCCGATGTTAAAC
>CAMKMR010000214.1 GCA_946413945.1 uncultured Lachnospiraceae bacterium
CTGCAGCGATAAGAGGGAGCGCCTTTTCAGCGATATCCTTATGGATAACAAGAGACTCAGCAGCATTACATACTCCTAATCTCTGAAGTTTCGCATTTCTTATTATTCTGATGGCCTTATCAAGATCTGCGCTCTTATCAATATAGATATGACAGTTACCAGTACCAGTCTCTATAACAGGAACTGTAGCATTCATAACAACATTCTGGATAAGCCCCTGACCACCACGAGGGATCAATAGATCAAGATAATCATTCTGCTTCATAAGCTGATTTACGATATTCCTGTCTGTATCTTCTATAAGAAGTACACTGTCAGGACATGCATCAGCCTTCTCTAAAGCATCTCTTATGATATTTGCAAGAGCAATATTTGAATTAATAGAATCCGAACCACCACGGAGGACAGCTACATTTCCAGATTTAAAAGTAAGAGCAAACGAATCTACTGTTACATTTGGTCTTGATTCATATATAATCCCGATAACGCCCATAGGTACTCTTACTTCTTCTATAACAAGGCCATTAGGTCTTACCTTACGAAGAAGTCCCTCACCGATAGGATCTTCTAATTGAGCAACCTGTCTGACCCCTTCAGCTATGCCTTCAATTCTTTCATCTGTAAGACGAAGGCGGTCTAAAAGCGAATCAGGCATATTGTTTTCTTCACCATTTGCAATATCAATCTTATTTGCCTTGATTATCTCAGATTTTCTCTGACATAATTCATCAGCAACCATATGAAGGGCTTCATTTTTCTTTAATGTTCCCATATTTGCCATAGTAACTGAAGCTTTCTTTGCTCTGTCAAGTAACGCTAAAAGATCGTACATATTCATCCTCCTATAAAAACTTTATTAATGATTAAACTTTGTCATCTGATTTTGATTTTGATTACAAATATTCATCTGATTTCTCTTTTTTCAGTAACGATAAGATCAGGTCTTATATCAAAAGGGTCCAGATCTATCAATTCTTCACTTAACAGATCATCAAATGATACTGCCAGCTTAAATATTTCCTTATCCGCCAGATACTTATCATAATACCCACCACCATAGCCAGCTCTGCCTTTTTTAAGATCAAATGCAAGCCCTGGCATAATGATAATGCTCTCTCGTGCATTCTGAGGCTCATATATGAATTTTTCCTTAGAAAGTGGTTCAAGTATACCCATATATCCTTTTTTTACAGAATCAACCCCTTTAAATCGATAAAAATCCATCTTGTCCCCATCGACCTTTGGAACATAGATATTTTTAGGACTATCTAATAATCCATCAAGCTTTACTTCTTTTCCTATAGCCATATATATAAGGATATTCTCTGCAGCCTTGAAACATTCAAGTTTCTCTATCTTCGAGACTATAAGATCAGAATTTGCCTTTAATAAGCTGTCAGATATACTTTTTCTTTTTTCTTTATTTATCTTTCTTATTTTTTCTTTTGAAATCATTTAATTTGATTAAATTTATTATCGATAATAAACTGCTACACACTTACGTAACAGAAGTTAAGTAACCCCTGATTATCACTATCTAATTATCTACTACGCAAGCTATAATTTAGTATACTTTTAAATTAATTAAGATATTTCTTATTAATGATAAAGTCATGAACATCAAAATCAGGATCATCATGCGCTGTGAAAAGTGTTCCTACATCTTTTCCTTTAAGTAAATGATCGATCAGCTCTAAATTCTTGGAATTTATTATAGCCATATCAGTTCCACAATCAGTTGCAATCTTCGCAGCGGCGATCTTTGTCGCCATTCCGCCTGTACCAACACTAGAACCTGCTCCTTTACCCATCTTTTCAATCTCAGGTGTTATCTCTTCAACAAGAGGAATCCTTTCAGCGTCCGGGTTCTTTCCTGGATCATCTGTATATAAACCATCTATATCAGTAAGAAGGATAAGAAGATCTGCATTGGTAAGTTTTGCAACAATAGCAGAAAGTGTATCATTATCACCAAACTCAATTTCTTCAGTTGCCACAGTATCATTTTCATTGATAACCGGGATTATATCAAGATCGAGCAGCTGAACAAGGGTATTCATGGCATTTCTTCTTCTCTCATCGTTTGTTATAGCATCGAAAGTAAGAAGAACCTGAGCTGCAAGGTGGTTGTATTCTCTAAAAAGCTTCTGGTAAAGCATCATAAGCTCTCCCTGACCTAAGGCAGCGCATGCCTGTTTCATAGTAAGTGTTTCAGGTCTTCTCTTAAATCCAAGAGATTTGGAGCCAACAGCAATGGCTCCTGATGAAACAAGAAGGACATCTTTCCCCTGATTTTTTATGTCAGACAGGATTCTGACTAACTTTTCAACCTTAAGGAAATCAACTTCTCCTGTATTCTCATGCATAAGAGATGAAGAACCTATCTTAATAACTATTCTCTTTTTATTTTTTAAATTTTTCCTATAATCCATATCAAACTCCATTCTATGTGGTAAATATAGTACTTTCTACTATATCCCCATAAAATCCAGGAGATAGTAAGCAAGATTTTCTGCCTGTCTAATTCCATCCTGGGCTGCAGAAGTGATACCTCCTGCATAACCTGCTCCTTCACCACAAGGGAAAAAGCCTGGAAAATCTACAGCTTGTCCCTTCTCATCTCTAAGGATTTTTACCGGGGAAGATGTTCTGGATTCAATACCAGATAAAACAGCATCTTTATTGTCAAAATCTTTTATAGTATGACTGAAACTATGAATTCCATCAACTATAGCTTCGTAGCAATAGTTAGGAAGAAGACTGGACAGATCAGTCAAAGTATATTTTCCCTTAATTTGCGGGACGATATCTCCTAATTGAACAGAAGGTCTCTTATCTTCAAAATCTTCGAATCTCTGCACCGGTATCATGCCCTGACCTGCTTTATAGAATCTCTTTTCTAAATCCTGCTGAAAGATCACACCACTGAGAGGATCATTTCCAGGATAATCATCAGGTGTAACACTAACAACTATAGCGCTGTTAGAATTTTTACCGTTTCTTCCAGAATAGCTCATGCCATTAACTACCATGGATTCTTCATCACTAGAGGCATTTACAACATAACCGCCTGGACACATGCAAAATGAAAAAACAGCTCTGCCATTATCAGCATGATAAGTAAGCTTATAGTCAGCGGCCGGATATTTACCAGGGACATAACTTTCCTTATATCTGTCTTTATCGATCATCTCACGTTTATGTTCAATCCTAAGGCCTAGAGCAAAAGGCTTCTGCTCCATACTAAGTCCTTTAGAATAAAGCATTTTAAATGTATCTCTTGCGCTGTGGCCAATTGCAAGGATCAAAGCTCTTGTTTTAAATACAAGCTTTTTATCGTTATTTAAAGCTGAAATAGTATAAATTCCATCTTCATTTGAAATATCATTTACAAGAGTCTCAAAATAAACTTCCCCGCCATTACGAATGATCTCATTTCTCATATTTTTCATAACATCTTTAAGAATATCAGTACCTATATGAGGCTTTGCATCATAAGTGATCTCTTCTCTTGCGCCAAATCTATGGAAAGTGTGAAGGATATCCTTTATCATGCCCTGCTTATCCTTATTTCCTGTAAATAGCTTTCCATCTGAAAATGTTCCTGCCCCGCCTTCACCAAATGATACATTGCTTTCTTTATTCAGGATTCCATTTTCCCAGAATAAATTTACATCTTCTGATCTTTTGTCTACATCCTTACCTCTTTCGAGAACGATAGGCTTAAATCCTGCAAGGCTTAATTTTAAAGCAGCAAAATATCCGGCAGGACCGGCACCGATTATAACCGGTCTATATTTTTCATCATTTATAATTTCAGATTCTAATCTTTCTTTAAATGAATTGCAGTTAATCTTATCATTTAAAAATATATAATCCTTAGGTTTGATTTCCATAATATTTTTATGGTTGCCCTTCCCCAGAATTTTCTTCTCAAGACCTTGATCATAAAGCTCAACCTGAACTGAAAGAACATAATGAATATCACTT
>CAMKMR010000215.1 GCA_946413945.1 uncultured Lachnospiraceae bacterium
TTTACAAGGAGTACGATTGGAGAATTATCAATATCGGCATTTGTTGCAGCTTCTTCTTCATCCATTACTTTGCTTGCTTCCTGTTCAAGCTTGAACTTTTCAGCAGCTTCCATAGCCTGAGCACTACCGTAATATTTACCTATACATTCATTGATATCTTCTTCAAAAGCAAGAAGCGGTTCAACCTGATAACCTGACGCAATGCTTATATCATCAATAGCTGTAAGATCCATAGGATCGGCCATCGCAACCCTAAGCAGATTCGCGTTATGATCATCAAACGCGATAGGCATTGCCTTATTTTTTCTGACCAAGTTTTCAGGAACAAGACCGATAACCGAATCATCAATCTTAACCGTCTTAAGCTCTACATAATCGATACCCATCTGGGTAGTAAGAACCGTGATAAGAAGTTCACGGCTGATGAAACCCTGTTCCATGATAACATTTCCCAGTCTTCCACCAGTTTCCTTCTGAACAGCAAGCGCCTGCTGAAGCTGATCCTCAGTTATAGCACCTGCCTCAACGAGGAGGTCACCAATTCGAATCTTTTTTCTAGCACCTGTAATACGCATAAATTCCCCTCTCCAATCCGATATTTTCAGATATTGTTATAATAGCACATTAACATAAACATGAAAAGACAGATAGATATTTTTGGCAAAATTCTGTTAAAAAAGCCGAATTCACTATCTATTATGCTCTAAAAATCCCCTGACATTTGTGCGTTTTCCACAAACGCAACCGATTTCTCATTTTCTAGACAACCTTGTGAGTCCTTATAATCATCCCTGTAGTTATGTTACCCATCCCCATTTTTTCAAGAGTTACATAAAGTTTCTGTTTAGGATGTGGCGCAGACTCCATTTCATTCCCATCTTCATCCTGAATCTCATCTATTCTGCAGGCAAGATTCTCGCCATTAAATAGCATTAATTCAACTTCATCCCCCTTACAGAATTTATTTTTCTGATGAATTGTCACGATAACTTTTGAATCTAATTTTTCTCTTCCGTCAGATATTTCAATCCCATCCTTACCTTTAATCTCTTCAATTTTTCCGAGATAAACAGCATTCTGGAAATAAGTATTGGAATCATATATCTGCCCTTCCTTATCAGGCTTTCCAAAATAGAAACCTGTGGAAAACTGTCTCATTGTACAATCGGCTATCTCTTTTTTATAATGATCAAGCTTACTGTAATAAAGCTTTGGATTTTCCAGATAGTCATCTATCGCTTCTCTATATGTTCTTGTAGCAACTGCAACGTAAAGATTTGTCTTCATTCTTCCTTCGATTTTAAGAGAATAAACACCAGATTCATACAATTCAGGAATATGCTCTATCATACAAAGATCTTTTGAATTAAAGATATATGTGCCTCTCTCGTCTTCTTCCACCGGCATAAATTCTCCCGGTCTTGTTTCCTCAACTACATGATATCTCCAGCGGCAAGGATGAGTGCAGGCTCCCTGATTCGCATCGCGGCCTGTAAGATAGTTAGAAAGCAAGCATCTTCCAGAATACGACATGCACATAGCCCCATGAACAAATGCCTCTATCTCAATTTCAGGATCAATCTTTTCTCGTATATCTTTTAACTCAGAAAGTGAAAGCTCTCTTGCTGCCACAACTCTTTTAGCTCCAATCTTGTGCCAGAAGTTATATGTCATATAATTTGTATTATTAGCCTGAGTAGAAACATGGATTTCCATATCAGGAAGCATTTCTCTGCAAAGAGAAAAAACCCCAGGATCCGCAATGATAAGCGCATCAATACCTATATCTTTAATATCACTAAAATATCTCTTTAATCCATCTATATCTCTATTATGGGCAAAGGCATTAACTGTAACATATACTTTAGCTGAATTTGCATGAGCATATTTAATGCCCTCGATCATATCTTCTTTAGTAAAATTATCAGCTTTTGCTCTTAATCCAAAATGTTCCCCGCCGATATATACAGCATCAGCCCCATAATCAACTGCAACTTTTAATGTATCAAGTCCCCCAGCAGGACAAAGAAGCTCAAGTTTTTTCTTATTTTCCATATTTCTAATCATATCATACAATCCTCATCAACAATCGTTATTCACAGCAAATTCATACAAATCGAGTGATTTTTTTATAAACTTAAAACTACACTTACTGCCGCACCATCACCTACAGAAAGAATATCCGTAGAAAGCCTAGGATCATTTTTTAAACAGTAAAGATAATCCCTGATCCTGTCGTGTATCGTTATATCTCTTTTATCAACCAAAAAATGTGACTCTAAGACTTTTTCATCTTCCAGAACATTGTCGCTTATTATAAGTGTTCCTTTTTTAGCAAGCTTCAACGCTTCATCCAGGTATATTTTATACTGACCTTTTGCCGCGTCTATAAAAATAATGTCATAGCTGTCATATTTTTGACTCACCATATTTTTTAAGGTCGATGCTGCGTCTCCTTCGATTATATTTATATTTTTTTCGAAGCCGAGAGCCTTAATATTTTCAGTCGCCTCTAAAACCCTATCATGAGAAAGTTCAAGAGTATCAATATGAATATCACTTATTTCGTCGTTAAGAACATCTACCATAAAAGAAGACGAATAACCAACTGCAGTACCAAGCTCTAGAATTCTCTTTGGTTTTTTAATCAGAAGAAGGAGCCTTATCAGCTCCTTCATATCTTCTCTTATGACAGGCACTCCATCTTTTTTTGCTTTTTTATAGATTTCTGCAAGAGTTTCATTCTCATCATCTTTATTAAAAGAATTGATAAATGACCTTATCCTTGCATAATCGCTAAATGTCTGTACCATATCATTTTCCTCTATACTTTTATCTTACTTTTTAGTTGTAAAGCCGCTAGTTTTAAGTTCTTTGATGGATCATTTTAGTATACCATTTACTCTTCATCCGATTCTTCACCATCATCGTTATTTTCCGGCTCTTCTGTAGTTTCAGACTCACTAGGCTTCTCATTCTTTTTAGCATCCGTTGCTGTAGCTAGGTTTTCTCTCGCTGTCCCCGACGTGGAAGACGCGTCTTTCGCATTAAGCTTAGCTGTTGTTCCTGTAATGATTCCTATTATCTCATTATAAGTCATAGATGGTGATATACCATATTTACCAGCTTTTATCTTATTTGAAAATGATCCTACCTTTAGTTTTGCCTGCATTACATATTTAGATTCAATAAGTCCTGCATCATATAACTTCTTTGAAACAGAAGATGATGTATCGTCAGTAGTGATAGTAATAACTTTATAATCAGTTGAACCCGCTTTTTTTGCAGAATCACTGAATACATTATACGAAAACTTATACGCGCTTGAAAATCCCTTTACTAAAAGTAAAAGTATAAGCACATCAACAAGTATCATCACAGAATAAAAAAGAGCAGTTTTAAGTCTTAGTTCTGTCTTATATGAATTATTCTTTTTTGTCGCCATTTTTTCTACTCCTTTATCGTGAACAGGCCGTCTGTCACCAGCCCGATCATCTTCTTTGATAACTCAGCAAGATCTGTCTCTCTCTTTAAATATTCACTAACTACTGAGTTGTGAAGAAGATCATCATTCTCCTTACAGATTTTAAAGACCTCGTCATAAGGATTGCCATCATAATAAGTCTGGATATCATTGTATTGTCTTCTAAATTCCATAAGTCTATTGTAAAGTTCTTTACTAGACAGCAAGGCATTACGAGCTTTTATATATGAATTATATTCATCTGACTGCTTAATAAGATCATTAAGTTTTTTACATTCAAGGAGTATACCGTCCATAATAGACCTCCAAATTGTAGTTTCTTTAATCTTATACTTCCGAAATAATAGGAAGTATCATAGGACTTCTCTTTGTTCTCTTCCAAAGGAATTCACCAAGGG
>CAMKMR010000216.1 GCA_946413945.1 uncultured Lachnospiraceae bacterium
AATAAAGTTGATAAAGAAATAAAAAAAGAAGCAGATAAAGAAGTAAAGGTAAAAGATAAAAAAGATAAGGATGCAGCTGATAAGGCATATCTTATCGGTACACTTGTGATATCACTTTTTTTTGCGGTTGGTCTTTTTATGCTTCTTCCTGCCTGGGTTTCAAATTTTATTTATAAAATTACAGATAAGCACTGGATAGTAAATCTTTCTGAAGGTCTTATCAGAATGGCTATATTTCTTATATATATAGTTGTGATCAGCAGAATGCCTGATATAAAAAGAACATTTATGTATCATGGGGCAGAGCATAAGGCGATAAATTGTATGGAAGCTGGAGAAGATCTTACAGCAGAAAATGTGCTTAAGCACACCCGCTTTCATAAAAGATGTGGAACCAGTTTTATATTTATAGTCATGATAATAAGCATAATAGTCTTTATGTTTGTTAAGACAGATACTATCTGGCTGAGATTATTGTCAAGAATATTGTTAGTTCCATTTATAGCTGGAATTTCTTTTGAATTCATCAGATATGCTGGAGCTCATGATAATGCAATTTCAAGAACTCTTAGTGCACCAGGGCTTTGGATACAGAGACTTACGACAATAGAACCTAGTCTTGATATGGCGGAAGTTGCAGTTAAGTCTGTTGAAGCTGTAATAGACTGGAAAGAGTATGTGAAATGTGTCAGGGAAGATACATTTGAAAAATAAGAGACAGGAAATATGAATTATAGAGAAGTGTTAAATATGGGCATTGCCCGGCTTGAAAGCGCAGGAATCGAGGGAGCAAAAGTTGATGCTAAACTTTTGCTTCAAAAGGCTGCAGATTTAAGCTCAACAGAGCTTGTGATAAAAGCTTATGATGAAGTTGAGAAAGAAAAGGAAGAAGCTTATTTTGCTTTTCTTAAAAAAAGAGAAAAAAGAATACCACTTCAGTATATAACTGGGGAAGCCCCATTTATGAACTATGTGTTTAAAACTAATGAAAAAGTGTTGATACCCAGGTTTGATACAGAGATTCTTGTTGATAACGCATTAAAAAATGCACCTGACCAAAAAATCAGTGTGTTAGATATGTGCTGTGGAACAGGCTGTATTGGTATTAGTTTTTTTCTTGAGAGGAAAAGAAAAGGCATATCTGACAGCGTGACTTTGGTTGATATTTCAGATGACGCGATAGCGGTATCGAAGGAAAATAGTAAGCTTTTAGGCGCGGATGTAAATATAGTAAAATCTGATCTTTATAGTGAGATTAAAAATGAAAGCTTTGATATGCTACTGTCAAATCCGCCATATATAAAAAGTAGTGAGATAGAGACGTTGCTCCCTGAAGTTAAAGACTACGAGCCGCATCTTGCACTTGACGGAAAAGAAAATGGGCTGTATTTTTATAAAAGGATAATAGAAGGCTTAAAGGAGCGATTGAATGATAATGGAAAGGTCATTTTCGAGATCGGCTGCGATCAGTATGAAGCAGTTAAAGGACTTCTTGTAGATAATTCATTTAGAAATATTCGAGTTGTTAAAGATCTGTCAGGGCTTGACAGGGTAGTGATTGCAGAGAAATAAAGGAGTTAAATATGTTTGATAAGTTAGAAGATCTCGTAAAGAAATTAGAAGAAATAATGGAACAGCTTTCTCAGCCTGATGTGGTAAATGATCAGGCTAAGTTCAGACAGCTGATGAAGGAGCAGAGTGATCTTACTCCTATCGTTGAAAAGTATAATGAGTATAAGGCTGCAAAACAGGCTGAAGAAGACAGTCTTATGCTTATTGATGAAGAATCTGATGAAGAAATGAAGGAACTTGCCCGTGAGGAACTTTCTGAAGCTAAAAAGGCTATTGAAAGATGTGAGCAGGAACTTAAGATACTTCTTCTTCCAAAGGATATTAATGATGATAAGAACGTTGTAGTTGAAATCAGAGCTGGTGCAGGTGGAGATGAAGCTGCACTTTTCGCGGGAGAGCTTTTCCGTATGTATCAGAAATATGCTGATAGCAATAGATGGAAGACAGAAATTGAAACTTCTGATGAAACAGGACTTGGTGGATTCAAGGAAGTTGTATTTACAATCTCAGGTAAGGGAGCTTATGCTAAGCTTAAGTATGAAAGTGGTGTACACCGTGTACAGCGTGTACCGGAGACAGAATCAGGCGGACGTATCCACACATCAACTGCAACAGTTGCGATAATGCCTGAAGCAGAAGAAGTAGACGTAAAGATTGATGAGAAAGATATCCGTATCGATGTAATGCGTGCATCAGGAAATGGAGGTCAGTGCGTAAATACAACAGACTCTGCTGTACGTCTTACACATATTCCTACAGGTATTGTTATCTATTCTCAGACTGAAAAATCTCAGATCCAGAATAGAGCAAAGGCTTTTAATCTCCTTCGTACAAAGCTCTATGATATAGAACTTCAGAAGGCACATGATGCAGAAGCGGAAGCAAGACGTAGCCAGATCGGTACAGGCGACAGATCAGAAAAGATAAGAACTTACAATTTCCCACAGGGACGTGTAACAGATCATAGAATTAAGCTTACATCATACAGATTATTAGATGTGCTTAACGGTGATCTTACAGAGTTTATCGATGCTCTTACAGCAGCCGACCAGGCAGCTAAACTTGCAAAGATGGGAGATCAGGAATAATTTAAGAAAGATTTATCATCCCTTTAAGTAGAAATTATAAAAAACTACTTAAGGGGATTTTTTTATTGTTTAAAACTGGTTATACTGTTAGATGTTGTATTATTGTTGTGGAATAAAAATACGATAAGAAGCAAATCATGCTCCGTGATAAGAGCTAAATCGGAGTATGTAAATGTTAGCTGCGATAAGAGATAATGTGGAGGGGAAGTATGGCAGATAAGTGCAATATTTGCGAGAAGAGATCCGGAAATTATAAAGTAAAAGACGGGGCAATCTGTGGAAAGTGTTATGATAAGTATACTAATGCAGGTTATGAGTTTAAGAAGAAACTTACAATCGAAGAAATAAAGGGAGTTATTATAAAAGAAGAGGAAAAGGAAGAGCAGCGTGAATTTAAAGAAGAGGATCTATCAGAGGCTAAAGGACGTTTAAAATTATGGGCTGCAGGATTTTTGATCGGGCTTGTTGCATTTGTAATTCTTTGGACGGATTTCCTTACATATGCATTTGCAAAAGAAAGGAGAGTTGTAGATGCCCAGCTAGTAGATGGATATGAAATTGAGGACTATAAGGAGAATGATAAAGGAGAAAAGAGAAGCAGCGTATCTGCAAAATATGAATTTGAGATAGATGGAAAAAAATATACAGTTAAAATTTCTACAGGCAGTTATGTATATATTGCAAGGTTAAAGGTATATAAAAAGGCTGATGGAGAATGGAAATGTTATTTAAAAAATCCTAAAAGGCATTTTGCAAGCTTAGGTTTTCTATTCTTATCTATTGTATGTTACTTACTTGGAAAGAAAGATCTTAAAAAGTATATAACAGTGTTAAAAAGGAAAAAAAATAAAGTGTAGAATAGAAAAAGTGGAAGAATAAGATATAGAAAAACTGAAATAAATATAAAAAAAAGAGGAAGAATAAGATATAGAAATAAATATAAAAAAAGCGGAAGAATAAGATATAGAAAAACTGAAATAAATATAGAAAAAGTGGAAGAGTGGTATTATAGGAAAACGAGAAAATGACAAATTAAAAAAATTTAAGAATTTATAAAATTTTTTATTGACAGAAAAGGACCAAAGTGGTAATCTATAAAAGCTGTCGCTGATGACAACAAATAAGTCAAAGCGAGACAGAAATTGATATTGATCTTTAACAATTTAATAACATGACAACCCCGAAAATTCTTTTAAAAAAAGTTTTT
>CAMKMR010000217.1 GCA_946413945.1 uncultured Lachnospiraceae bacterium
ATCATACAAATATGGCGCACTCGGAATAAAGAAAACTCTTTTTTTCAACTCATCACTAGATATATTCTTCCCGTTATATGTAACATCAATCTGTCCGGCTTTTAATATTCCCGCCAGCAATTTAAAAAGTGTAGTCTTTCCGCTGCCATTTTTTCCTTTTATGCAAAGAACATCTCCACCTTTTAAACCAAAACCCAAGTCTTCAATAACATTTTCTTTATCATATGAAAAGGTAACATTTGAAACTTTTAATGTATCTATCATACCCTTGACACCGTCCCTTCAATAATAGCTGCCAAAAGAAGAAACACCGTTCCGCAAAATATAAGGAAAAGATCTTTTTTCAAATAAACCTTTTGCATTTCTCTTTTTGTAATAACATTTAATAATAATTTTAAAGATTCAAAAGAAATTGCAGTAAAGATTGCAAGTCCTATTGTTTCAAACATAAAATGAGGCAAAATCCCTGATATGATCGGTTTAAACGAATAGGCATTAACCACTCCCATAACAGCTCCTCCTAGTACTGCTCCATTAATCAGCATTAGTAGAGCACTACCAATTCCCACAGTAATCAGCCCTACTATCAGAATTAAAAAAGCTGTTTTTATATTATTTAAGAATATAGCTGCAATACCTAACCTCTGCGGTACCATATCAAGCGTCTTATTTTTATATATAAGTACTCCCAAAGCGATGCCTAATGAATAAATAACAAATGCAATAAATACATTTTTTTTAATATATTTATAACTTCCTTTCATTTTCCCCTTCTTTCTTACACCTTCTTATGTTTCTGCTTTTTTTCTGATATTTACTATCATTAAATTATCAATCACAAAAATCACCATCATCCATATCAGGTATATTAAAAGTATTTTTCTCCATGCCAAACCTGAAATCGCCCTACATATCACATTAACGATTAGCACATAAAGCATTGGTAAAATCAACATATTCTTAGGTATGTCACAAAACTTATGCAAGGTTTCATCAAGTTTTTCATCTGATTCCAAGTTCTTTACATATTTATTTTTATTCATAAGCATACTATAAATATATAATTTTATTCTCGGAGCCAGATAAAAAGCTGCCCCCTCCACAACTAACAAACAGAAACATTGCATAATAGTCTGGAGCATATTTTCAGCTGATCCCGCAATTAATATTACAGAAATAATCACAATTAATAAGAACGGTAATCCCGATAAATATCTCGCCAATTTTATTTTTGCTTTTACTACGTCATCAACTTTAAATAATGACATTTTATAAAGTTCAATATTTTTTATATCTTTTTTAAAGCTAAATATGTCTTCCAGATTACTAGTTATTGTATTTATCTGATTAAAAATAAGTGACACCATTCCAAAAATGATGCATATTACCGTAAGATCCGTATTATGACTATATTTTCTCAACATAAATAAGGCCGGAATGATAATAAAAAAATCATAAGATATCATTACAGTCTGAATCATATTTTTTCCTAATAGTTTTTTATCATTTTCTATAATTAAAATATCCTTATTTATTAAGAAACTCTCTGGCTCTTCTGAAACCACTTGCTTCAGGAGCGCTAAATATCCTGTCTTTAATCCTGCTTTATTTTTTATAAGAGTTACTTCATGTTCTGAATAATCAATCCTGAACTTTCTCAAAAAGATAACCGTTATTGTAAGTATTATAAGGATCAGAAGTATCAACAGCTTATCATCAAGCATGTTAATTAAATCTATATTTAACATTTCTTTCAGTTCTGTAAAAAAACCTCCGAATTTATCTTTCAAAATAGTTTCAATCTGCTTCTCATTTTTTTTGAATGATTCTATTGAATATATGTATTGTCTAAAAACAAAGCTTAACTTAATAATACCTTTACTGATCCATGCAGTAATAAACGATATGATCGATGCAGTAATAAAAAAAGAAAGTACATTTACATTCTCCCCTTTTTTCTTTTTGCTCTTATATCTGACTAATTCCACCTTTATAAGAACCATTATCAAACAGGTCAGTTCTATCAATATAATTAAGGCTAATGCCCTTACCCCTCTGACCTTAACCGCCATTATAATGATTGGAATCACTAAATCTATCTCTTTTACCTTCTTCCAAATTATTTCGCTCCAAAAAAACAAATGACTTATGCTTTTTTCATCCAATTTTGAATTTTGAAATAAGATAACATTTCTCGGCTTAAATATGTTATTTACCATACGCCCCGATAAATCCATATTTGTTAAAAATAAAATGAATCCAAACAGCCACATCACATAATTAGCATATTCGTCCTTATAGAACATTTTGAATATATAAGTTAACGAAATATATACGATCATCAGCTTTATCAATTTATATGCTGTATAAATCTTGTTATTCAGATATATTTTAAATATTTTTGATATGCCATTAAAATAATTTCTAGTTTTTATATTTATGAGATTTTTTACTATCCTAATACCATTCATAACTCCACTCGCTCGTTAAAAAAAATAAGGTGAGCGCCGGCCCACCTTATTTATGTACACATTCTTACCAAACAACAGCTGATGCCATACTCTTTTTGGCAAGCTTTTTAACTGTTGCTTTAAATGCGGCCCATCCAATGGTTGCAATTGCCGTTGCTCCACCAGATATCACCGATGCAAGAATTCCCAGTACTGTAACTAAAGTACCTGCGTCTAAAATTACGTTTACAATTGTTGTTGCTACGGCGTTTGCTACACCAAGCTGTGCTGCTACGAAAGCGATCATTTGATTTTCCTCCTGTGTATTATGATTTATATGGGTTAACCTTAACACCACAGAAATAATAACAAATGTATATATCACTTCCAAGGAACTATACTTCCAATTTTATTACCTTTCAGCCAAAAGGCCATTTAAATATTTCCCACCACATTATTTTCCCCTTTTTTCTTTATATATTTCTTTATATATCCACGTTACTATTTCGCTCACAGACAATTCACGTCCGTCTCCATTCACAATGTAATCACTACTCACTTTAAAGAACTCTGACAACCTTTGTAAGATTCCTACTGAAAATGAAACTTCATCTCTTTCAATCTTACTGATATGTTTCACCGAAACCCCCACTGCTTCTGCTAGTTCTTCCTGTGAAATACCCATACTTTTCCTGAGACTTCTGATTCTTTCGCCTATTGAAACTCTATCCATTACCTACCCCTTTCTAGCATATTTTTTTCATACGTACATAAGCTGCAAAATCAATCAAAACCATGATAATAGCCAGATAAATAAGTGCGACCAATATTTCTCCAGTTCTTTGATCAGTTATATTTTCCAGAATATACATCTGTCTGAAAGGAAGAAATTTACCGATACTATAACCCTTAAGAAATGTCTCTATCATTCCTTCAGCCAGAAGCATCAATGTAGGAATCACTGTACCGATCACCTTACCATGTCTTAAGACCAGGTAAAAAGTTATTCCTCCATATACTATTGCTTTTACAACAATAGACACCAATAAGTCGATGATATCGCCGGTATATGTCCCCTTCTTTACAGCCCCATCTTTATATATCAGTTTTATATTTTCAACCCCCCCATACCTAAAAAGACCAAAGCCTAGCGCCACAATCAAGAAGATGCCAGTGACAATCCCAATAAAATAAAAATAAGCTACCTTTTTATTTATATATATATCTTTTCTTTTTCCCTTTTTTAGAACAATCAGATTCTTCCATGTATCATTATCATCTTCCACTGATACACAGGCCCCTGACAAAAGGATCAAGAAAATAAGTAGGATATTTATCAGATTCTTATTCTTTGCCAGATTTGAAACAACTGATAATCTTTGGTAATAAAAAGACTCATGTTCCACGTTGTAA
>CAMKMR010000218.1 GCA_946413945.1 uncultured Lachnospiraceae bacterium
GGTAAAGTAAGAGTCTGGTATGAACAGCGCGATAAGTCTGTAAGGATAAATGTATTCGATGAGGGTGACAGGATTGCAGATAAAGATATTGATAAGGTATTTATCAAGTTCTATAAAGCTGATGAGGCAAGAACAAGAAGTTATGGAGGCTCGGGTATAGGGCTTTCAATTGTAGAAGCTATAATGAAGTCTCATAAGCAGGATTATGGCGTATATAATGTAGATAATGGTGTTGTTTTCTATTTTGAACTTGATAACAGGGGAGATATGGTTGACAAAGAGACGCTATAAAGCTAATATAACAACAAGCTTATTTATTAAGCTTTAATTCATACTTAAATTTATTAAGAGTGAGGTTTTTAAGGAGGGTTTTTAAGTTATGAAGAGCAATATCTATGTGGAGTTTTACGGTGAACAGGTATCACAGGCTGAACTTGTTGAAGAGGTAAAGAAGATCTGGAAGGATGAGGGGAAAAAAATAGAGGACCTTACAGATATTAAACTTTATCTTAAGCCGGAAGAAGATCGTGTTTATTATGTTTTAAATGATACTGAGTTAGGTTCATTTTTAATTGATAATAGACAGAATGATTTTTGAGGATTAGTATGTTTGTTAAAGGAAGAGGATTTTTTCTCTTCCTTATTTTTTTATCTAGCCTGAATTTTTGATTTTTTTTCTTGCTTATTTTTTTATTCCGGACTTGCTTACAGCAAATTTTTGTGTAAAAATAGGTAACGTTATTATTGTTTAAACTATTGGGAAGATTTTGGATAAAAAAAGTCTTACAATGGATGACTTAGAGAGGAAAACACTATGATCGCTATACTTGATTATGATGCAGGGAATATTAAGAGTGTTGAGAAAGCCCTTCAGTACCTTGGGGCAGATGTGATACTTACTCGTGACAGAGATGTCATTTTGAATGCTGACAAAGCAATACTACCAGGAGTTGGAAGCTTTGGAGATGCTATGCATAAAATCAGGCATTATGGACTTGAAGAAGTTATCCGTGAATTTGTTGCGACAGGAAAGCCTTTTTTAGGAATCTGTCTTGGGCTGCAGGTTCTGTTTGATGAAAGTGAAGAGTCTCCTGGAGTTAAAGGCCTTGGAATCCTTAAGGGAAAAGTAAAGAGGATACCTGGAGGACTTTCTTGTCCTGTACCACAGATTGGGTGGAATGACCTTAAAATAAAGGAAGGGGCAAAACTTTTTAAAGGACTTCCTCCGCGTCCATATGTATATTTTGTGCATTCTTTTTATCTTGAGGCGTTAGATAGAGATATTGTTGCAGCCAGAACAAATTATTCGGTAGATATTGATGCGTCCTGCGAAAGCAAAAATGTATTTGCCTGCCAGTTCCATCCGGAAAAAAGTTCTGAAGTTGGTCTACAGATCTTAAAGAACTTTATTAATTTATAAATAGTAGGAGGAAAAAGGATGCATACAAAAAGAATCATTCCCTGTCTTGATGTAAAAGACGGAAGAGTCGTTAAGGGTATAAATTTTGTTGGTCTTAGAGATGCAGGTGATCCTGTTGAATGTGGAAAGGCTTATGATGCAGCCGGGGCTGATGAACTTGTATTTCTGGATATCACAGCTTCATCTGATAAGAGAAATATAGTTGCTGACATGGTAAGACGTGTAGCTGAAACTGTTTTTATTCCATTTACTGTAGGTGGTGGTATCAGAACGGTTGATGATTTTAAGGCAATACTTAGAGAGGGCGCTGATAAGATTTCGATTAATTCTTCAGCTATTGATAATCCGGATCTTATATCTGATGCTGCAATAAAATTTGGCAGCCAGTGCGTTGTTGTAGCAATTGATGCAAGAAGACGAAAAGATTCTGATGGCTGGACTATATATAAAAATGGCGGCAGACTTGATATGGGCATCGATGCAGTTGAGTGGGCTATGGAATGCGAGAAGAAAGGTGCAGGCGAAATACTACTTACAAGTATGGATGCAGATGGAACAAAAGCAGGTTACGACATAGAACTGACTAGAACTATATCTGAAATGGTACATATACCTGTTATCGCATCAGGTGGCGCTGGAAATAAGGATCATTTTTATGAAGCTCTTACAGAAGGGAAGGCAGACGCTGCGCTTGCTGCTTCGCTCTTTCATTATAAAGAACTTGAAATAAAAGATCTTAAAAACTATCTTAATGAAAGAGGCGTTTCAGTTAGATTATGATTAAGTATGTTGAAAAAAGATTAACAGTTGACGAGTATCTTTATTTAAGGGATGCTGTCAAATGGAAAAAGTTAACAAAAAGACAGGCTGAACTTGCTATAGAAAATTGCCTTTATATGATAGGGGTCTATGATGATGAGAGACTTATCGGTATGGGCAGGATAGTAGGGGACGGTGCTGTTATATGTTATATTCAGGACCTTATCATTATTCCGGAATATCATAATAAGGGTATTGGATCGGTTCTTATAATGCATTTAAAGGACTATGTTGAGTCGGTTATGTGTGATGGAGAGGAAATGATGCTCGATCTTATGTGTGCCAAAGGACGTGAACATTTCTATGAGACAAATGGTTTTATAGCAAGGCCTACTGAGAAACTTGGACCGGGTATGATATGTAATATAATTAAATGATAATATTCTTTACTGCGAAATATAAAGCGCATAATAAGTAATAAAAAAGAAGCTGTTAAATTAGCTTCTTTTTTATTGCTTGCATTAATATATATTTAATTTCGATTTTCCCTTTGATAATCTGACCAGAAAGTATTGATCAGTCTTCAATACTTACAAGCTCTACTTTAAAGTTCAGGGCTTTTCCTGCGAGCTCGTGGTTAGCGTCGAAGGTGATCGAATCTTTGGTTTTTTCAGAAACTACAACTGGGAATCTCTGGCCGATTGTATTAGAAAGAACGATATGTTCACCTACATTTAATTTATCTGCACCAGGGATCTCGTCAAGAGCAACAGTAAGAATAGCTTTTGGATCTCTTTCGCCATAAGCTTCCTCTGCTTCTAAATGAAGTTCTCTTACTTCGCCAATTTCCATCTCAACAACAGCTTTATCAAAGCCTTTGATCATCATTCCTGTACCGCATACGAAAGTTAATGGTTCGTCTCTGTCGTAAGAGGAGTCAAAGATTGTTCCATCATCAAGTTTTCCTTCATAGTGTACGGAAACAACCTTACCTGCATTCTTTCCTTCAAACATTATCGGACGAAGTCTAGGATCCATTCCGCAACCGCCACATCCGCCGCCGCAGCCTCCTTCATCACATCCACCGCAGCATTCATCATCACAAGAACAGCCACATCCTTCATCGCTTGAACAGTTGCCTTCACAAGAGCAGTTAACACCCTTTGTAGTAAGTTTTCCTGATAAGTAATCTTTTACTGCCTGATTTGTATCTCCTTCTACACCACTAACAAGGATGATTCCATCCTCTTCAAGAGCAGCGGCAGCTTCGTCACCAATGCCTCCGCAGATAACAACATCGGCTTCATATTCTGAAAGAAGAGCTGCCATAGCAGCGTGACCTTCTCCGTCAGTAGTGATAAGCTCACATTTTTCAATCTCTTTTCCTTCAACATCATATATCTTGAATTGTTTTGTTTTTCCAAAATGGTTAAAAATACGTCCATCTTCGTAAGTAACAGCTATACGCATATAAATCTCCAATCTTTTTTATTAATATAGACCTGTTTATTATACAGGTAAAAACTTATTATGCAAATAAAAGAATGAGTTTTTTTTAAATTAATGCTATAATGTGATTTAATGTGTGCTGAGATATGAGAACTTTTCGCTCATGACAATGTGAGACAAAGATTATGCATGATAAGATGAGAAAGAAGCATGTATGACATAAGAGGAACTGATA
>CAMKMR010000219.1 GCA_946413945.1 uncultured Lachnospiraceae bacterium
TCTTGGTCCAAGAATGAGGAGATATCTAAGTACATTAGTTATTTCCGCAACAGTGGTATTTATCCTTCTTTTTCTTAATATAATAAGGATAAATATTGCAAAAGGTAAAGAATATGAAGAAGCGGTTTTTGCCATGCAAAACTATTCAAGTACTACTATCCCATATAAAAGAGGGGATATATTAGATGCTAATGGTACTGTGCTGGCAACCAGTAGAAAAGTATATGCTCTTATTCTTGAACCGAAATTTATTCTTGAAAAGCCGGAATATACTGCGGCAACAAAGGCTGCGTTAAAAAAATATTTCAATATTTCGGAAGAGAGGCTAAATGAGTGCCTTTCAGATTCGGAATCACTTTATAAAAGAGTAAAAACAGGAATTCAGTATGCGGATGTAAGAAGCTTTAAAGAATTCCGTAATACAGATGAGGGAGACGACGTTGTAGGCTGTTGGTTTGAAGAAAGCTATGAAAGATATTACCCATATAATGAAGTGGCCTGTCATGTTCTTGGTTATACAGTAGAAGACAATGTCCTTGTTGGATATGGTGGACTTGAGGGTGAATATAACAGGGTGCTGGATGGAGAAAATGGACGATCATACGCATATATGGATGCTAATAATGATCTGACAAGAGTTACAGAAGCTCCAACAGACGGTAATACGCTGGTGACTTCTCTTGATATTGAAGTTCAGAAGATAGTTCAGCAAAACGTTGAAGAATATAATAAAGAATTAAAAGCTAAGAATATTTCAGTGCTGGTCATGAACCCTAATACAGGAGAAATACTTGCACTTTATAATTCTCATCAGTATGATTGCAATAATCCTTATGATTTTTCAGCTGCAAGATATCAGTATCCTAAGTTGACTGATGAAGAATTTAATAATTTCAAAAAAACAGTAAGCGACGAAGAAAGGATCACAGCACTAAATAAGCTGTGGAGAAACTTTGTTGTAAGTGATGCCTTCGAACCAGGTTCTACCTATAAGACTTTTACTATTTCTGGAGCCTTGGACGAAGGTGTAGTTAAGCCATCAGATACATTTTTCTGTGGTGGTTCACTTATGGTAGATGGTTGGGATTATCCAATCTTTTGCCATAACCATGAAGGTCATGGAACAGTTGATGTAGGTACAGCTCTTGCTTATTCCTGCAATGTTACTTTGATGCAGATTGCAGCTATGGAAGGAAGCAAGACATTTGATAAATATCAGCATATATTCGGATTTGGACAATATACTGAGATAGACTTACAGGGTGAAGAAAGCGCTATCATCCATGAAGGCGATAATATTGGCCCGATTGATCTTGCTACATCATCATTTGGTCAGGGTGTTACAACGACCATGATCCAGATAGGAACAGCTTTCTGTTCAGTTATCAATGGAGGATATTATTATCAGCCACATCTTGTTAAGCAGGTACTTGATTCGAATGGAAATGTTGTAAAGAATTATGATAGTATCCTTGTAAGACGTACCATTTCAGAGCAGACTTCAGCAGAGATGAGAAAGATGCTTGAAGGGGTTGTTGAAGATGGTACCGGTTGGCGAGTTAAACAGGATGGTTACAGAATCGGTGGTAAGACTGGTACAGCTGAGAAGTTTAAAGAAGGAACTAATGAAAGAGATGATGGAAAATATATCCTTTCTTTCATAGGCTTTGCGCCGGTTGACAATCCGCAGGTTGTCGTATATGTTACTGTAAATGAACCTGGAGATGGTATGGCTGATTACAGTCCGGCATCAACAGAAACTTTTAAGAGAATAACAGAAGACCTCTTCCCATACCTCAATATATATAAGGCTGGTTCGGGCAATTCTGATAGTGAAGAGTCAAGCACTGAAGCAGATACTTCATCATCTACAGAGTCTTCTGATACAGGATCTTCTGATACAGGATCTACTGATACAGAGTCTACGGAGGAGACGGAGTCTTCTTCGGATACAGAATCTCAGGAAGAGGAAACGGAATCAGAAACAGAATCTCAGGATGAATCTTCTGAAGAAACAGAAGATGAGAGTGAATAAAAATAGAAGGAATAAAAAAAGATGACACGTGAATTATTAATAGAAGCTTTATTACCAATGCTGGCTGCATTTGTGATAAGCACCGTAATAACTAAGAAGCTTATACCATTTCTGCTTAAAAAGAAGATCGGACAGTATGAAAGAGAAGAAGAATATGAGGCCCATCTTAAGAAGGCGGGAACACCTACAATGGGTGGTGTTGGTTTTATCACAGCGATAATTCTTGTGTCAGTATTTTATATTGCCAAGTGTCCGAATATCGTTCCAATACTTATTGCGACAGTCGGTTTTGCGGTGATCGGATGTATTGATGATTCAAAGAAGTTATTTAAAAAACAGAGCGAAGGTATGAAGCCACTTGAAAAGACTATTGGTCAGATAGTGGTAGCAGCCGGGGTTATAGCATATTTAAAACTTGTAATGGGATATGATACAAAGATCAGAATTCCATTTATGGATGGAGAGTACGAACTTGGTATCATTTACTATATTCTTGTATTCTTTATGATCCTTGGAACTGTAAATGGATCTAACTTAAATGATGGTATTGATGGTCTGGCAGGTTCAGTAACATCAGTGATAGCAACATTTTTTGTTGTAGCATCATTTCTTTATAAGGCAGGTATTTCGCCAATAGCAGCAGCCTGGTTAGGAGGACTTCTTGGTTTCCTTCTTTACAATGCACATCCGGCAAAGATATTTATGGGTGATACAGGAGCTCTTGCGCTTGGAGGCTTTGTTGCTTCGTCAGCTCTGGTTTTAAAACAGCCTCTGATAGTGCTTTTTATTGCATTTGCATATCTGATTGAGACAGTATCAGTTATGATGCAGGTTTCATATTTTAAACTTACTCATGGAAAGAGGATCTTTAAGATGACTCCTATCCATCTTTCATTTGAAATGTCAGGCTGGTCTGAAACAAGAATTGTTATGCTTTTTACAATAATGACAGTTATTGGTTGCTTTATTGGACTTGTAGCACTTTGATAAACTGCTTTACTAACCTTTTAGCATTTTAATAGAAAACTTTAGAAAAAATATCAGGAGGAAGATATGACAGGGAAAAATATAATCTGCGCCGGCGCTGGAAAGAGTGGAGTGCAGTCAGCAAAACTTTTACTTAGAAATGGATCTAATGTTACGATCTATGATCAGAACGAGAATCTTGATAAAGAGAAACTCTTAGAACAGTTTGGTGAGGCTAAACCTGACATTGCGATTGGTGAACTTTCGGATGAACTTCTTGATAAGTCAGATCTTCTTATCTTATCACCTGGTATTCCATGTGATGCGGATTTTGTAAAGAAAGCAAAAGAAAAGATCCCTGTTTGGGGAGAGATAGAACTTGCCTGGTATTTTAATAAGGGCAGAGTGGCCGCTATTACAGGAACTAACGGAAAAACTACTACTACAAGTCTTGTAGGGGAGATATTTAAAAATTACAATGAAAATACTATAGTTGTAGGAAATATCGGAACTCCATTTACAACATATGCTGATAAGACAACAGAGGATACACTTGTTGCGGCTGAGATCTCATCATTCCAGTTAGAGACGATCCATACCTTCCATCCTCATGTATCAGCGGTACTTAATCTTACACCTGATCATCTTAATCGTCATTATACATTTGATAATTATTGCAATTGCAAATTCCGTATTCAGGAAAATGCCACCGAGGACGATTATATTGTTCTTAATTATGATGATCTAGAAACAAGAGCAAGAAAGAATCTTATTAAAAAAGCAAATATAGTATGGTTCAGCAGGATAGATGAATTAGAAAAAGGCGTATTTGTTAAGGATATGGAGAGTGCG
>CAMKMR010000220.1 GCA_946413945.1 uncultured Lachnospiraceae bacterium
ATCTTTTGTATCCAGCTTTTTTTCTAAGGAATATTAAAAGGATCAGAAATATCAGGATAAGAAACAGGCTTAAAAAGATAAGATACATAATGATCTCTCCTAAATTTATCCTTAGAGAGTCCGTTATCTTTGATATTTTATCACAGAGGACAACATAGATCTTATCAGTATATTTATCACACAGATCTGGAATAAGGCATATCACAAGAAGCCCTGCGATCATACATATTAAAACTAAAACAGTTCTAAAATATAATGATATCTTCACTTGTTGTCCCCCTTCATATTTCTATATTATCTGACTTAAGATTGAAGGATCCTTTATCTTTTTATCCTCCGCAAAAGTAAGAATTTTAGTGATTATCTCAGCTGTCTTTGGATCATCATCCACAAATGGAAGGAAGATACGACCTCTCCTTTGTGAATGGACAGGTAAAACATTTATCATCGGGCCGCCTTCCTGATGGATAACTCCGCTGCCAAGATGGATATTATAAGCTGCCCTCTCTCCCTTAATAAGAGCATGACTTTCAGTTAACTCAACATTCTTAATATTAAACATAGGAAGAACAAACTCTATTATAGCTCGTCTCATCTCAATAGTAGAATGTGACATTTCAGGATCGATCTCGCCTGCATGAGCCTTACTTACAACGAGATCTACGTCTCTCATTACTTCTGAGAAAATGATATCCGGAACATCATTTATATCCATCTTTTTAAAGGTCTTTCTATCATAGAATACTACGTATTCCAAAGTAGGCTCTTCTATATCACTAGGTGAGAACCAGTCAGCCAGTGCATAAATACTTGCTATGATATTTTCCTTATAATAGATTTTCTGAAGTCCGTCCTCAACGTCCGCAACCCAGTGCCTTGCTCTAAGAAGTCCTAAGGTCACCTTTGGATTTATCTGGTTTCCGGCATATCTTCTGCTAACGCCTTCTTTTATCTCATCATCTGTTTTTGTGTAAAGCTCTCTAAAAATCTGTTTAAAGGGCTGAACAATCTGTCTTTCAAAACATATCTTCTGGAATTCGTGCCATTTTCCTGCTTTATATAAATGATACGGATGCGCAACTAAAATGACATCATCTCCTGTTAATCCCAAGTCCTTTAACTCATTAGCAAAAGCAAACTTATCCTCATGTTTAAATAAAATCCTGTTAATTATACTTCCTATAACAGGATCATCTGAAAGGTCAAGTATCTCAGAAACAAGGAAAGCCGTTTCTGCCTCCATTGCTTCTTCCATCATAGCCTTTGTTCTTTGATACTGTTCTGTGAAAGTCTTCTTTGCAGCATTAATATCAAGGATATACTCATCCTTTTTTATCGCTGCAGGAAGGGATTTAAGAGCCTTATCACCCTTCTTTACATTAAGACTGACCTTACCCTTATCATCAATATCCAGCCATACTGTATATTCTCCTACAGCATGTTCTTTAAGGAAATCTGACAGTCCTGACGAGATCATCTTTTCCATAAGCAAGGTAAATCTGGTCTCATCATAGCCACAACTTCTTGCCATATTCTTAACAGCCATATCTCCTGCTGCCTTTTCACTGGCCCTTCTCTGGGCTCCAAACTGCTTAGATTCCTTGATATATTTCTGGATAAATACATACTTATTCTTAAGGAATACCTTCTCCTTATTAGAAAGTATTTCATCTTTCTTATCCAGATCATAAGGTATAAGAGCATAAGCCATTAAGAGATCCTTATTTCTCTTTAATTCTATCTCTTTTTCTGTTTCCTCTATCTTAAGGATTCCTCTGGCAGCATCCGCATATTTCCTTGCTCTTGTATGCTTTGCCCCATCGGAAATGTATTTGGCCGCCTTATATATAGCATCAAATCTCTTTTCTCCAAGCCTCTTATAAACGTCATTAAACCATTCGATATCGAAAGCTCCCTGATTTAACTCATCAATAGTAAGAGGAGTATATTTAGCTATCATGGCTGTCTTTTTATCATCAAATGATTCTTTCATATGAGCCATAAAATAGTAACAGCCTGCAGTAAAGCCTTCCCATCCAAGGTAATTTTCAACTATACTAAGCCATTCAGGACTATAGATTGCTGCTTCTATAAGTCTGTTTTTTGTTATATCTGTCCCCTTAAGGAGCTCTTTTAACATCTCAGCCTGTTTAAGAGCATCTCCATCTTTTCTATCCGGAACTAAGACAGCAAGTAAATGCGACAGACAATTTGTTTTAGAATAATCACGACTATAATACGAATAATAGCTGCTTCTTTCCAGATTATCTTTACCTAAAGCAGCAAGTATCTGAACAAAATATTTTATTCCATATATTCTGTTAAGGTTCATTACTGCCTTAGAAAACTCTGTCTCTGAATCTCCTCTGCAAAGTTCCACACTAAGAGCAAGACTTACAATTTTTTCATAAGCTTCAAAAGCAAGTTCAATCTTTTTCTTCTGCGTATCATTTAATATGTTAATAAATTCTTTCTTTTCTGAGATCACTGTTCTATCAGCATTTTCGCCTATAAGCTGAACTTTTTCGTGATCTGACTTTTCCAGCCTGATATCTAAGAAGCGTTCAACAATTCCAAGATTCCTGTTATATAACCAGCTTCTAGTGTTTCCTCTTGTCTGTACTTTTGAATCTATATCATTAATAATACTTACAGCAACTGACAGATCATGAAGAGTATCGCTGATATTCTTTTTATCGAGCAGCATCTTATACATAAAATCCTTAGATATATAACCATTAACACAGGCGCTGATATATTCCAGGACATGCAGTCCCCCGGCAATGGTAACTTTCGAAGCTGTAGTTAAAACCTGGCACTCAGAATTAAAGGCTTTTATTTCAGTATTTTCAATAAGATATTTAAGCGGAAAATTTCTTTCATCCCTATTAAGCGGATTAAGAATAATACTGATAGTATTAAGTCCAAAGAAACTATAACTATAAACCGTCTTAGGATCCTTATCTTTTAAGGCCCACTGGGCTTTTATCTTATCAGCTGTAACAGAATAACGAAGTTCTTCTTTACAATTATGAAGATAAAAAGCTATTGCTACCGAATAATCAGGCATATTCTTCATTATGTCTGTCTTTTTTATGTAATAATCAAGAAGAGTCTTTATCTGCATCTTATATCTAAGCTTTAATATCTCTTCTTTTTTTATTATGAATCCAAAAATCTTCTCATGAAGAGGCTCAAAAAACTGTCTTAAACCATCATCATTTATACGATTAATTATCTCAAATGAATATAAAGCCCTAAATATCAGTACATCCTCCGGCTTTTTCTCATCGTAGAATCTATCCCAGATATCTAAAAACGGAAGTTTCTTAGTATGCTTACCATTTTTATATTCCTCCTGCAGTCTGTTTGCTAAAAGGATCGGTCCATTATAGCCATCGTATTCAAGATTCTTATTTTCTTCAATAAGGGCATCTAGATTTTTAATAAAGCTTAAACATTCATCCGTTAATTTTTTAACTTCCTTTTCTTCCTTCTTTATCCTCTTCTTTATATCCTTTGTATCAAGACCTAAAGCTTCATAACAGACTTCCCCAATTTTTGTCGCTGTAAAAAAGTCCAAGTATTTATCTACTGACTCTTTTATATGTTCCTCATCTAAAACAGGCTCATACTCTGCTGTTTTATCATAGAAATCTGCAACCGCTTCTCTTTCAAGCTTATTCTTTTCTTCTATCTCATCAATCAGTATCTTAACTTTTGTTGATGGAGCAGAAATAAACTTAACGTAATCCTTAGCTAAATAAAACAGAGGATTTTCATCTTTCTTTAAATTTAAAATGATATCGAGACCTGCTGTGATCTTTTCTTCCTTATCATCTTTCAGCA
>CAMKMR010000221.1 GCA_946413945.1 uncultured Lachnospiraceae bacterium
AAGAAAGATGTGTGAAAAGCTTAAAGGTGAGATACCTAGACATCTTTTTGAGATCCCTATTCAGGCTGCTGTTGGCGGTAAGATCATAGCTCGTGAAACTGTTAAGGCTATGAGAAAAGACGTTCTTGCTAAATGTTACGGCGGCGATATCAGCCGTAAGAGAAAACTTCTTGAAAAACAGAAGGAAGGTAAGAAACGAATGAGACAGGTTGGAAATGTTGAGATTCCACAAGAAGCATTTATGTCTGTCTTAAAATTAGATGATGATAAATAAAAATGTTTAGTAAAGGGAAATGTATGAAGAAAAATCTTAGCATATATATTCATATTCCTTTCTGTGTTAAAAAATGTAAATACTGCGATTTTTTATCATTTGATGATCAGACTTATGCAGTACAGCTGCAATACATAAATGCGTTAAGAACTGAGATATCTATGTATCGTCAGTTTGCTGACAGATATATCATAAAGACGATATTCTTTGGTGGCGGGACGCCAAGTATGTTGGATGAATCTCTTATTGAGACGATACTTTCTACTATAAGAAGTGTTTTTGAAGTGGATAGATTTCCAGAGATAACCCTTGAAGCAAATCCAGGGACCCTTAAGTATACAAATCTCCTTGCTTACTATTCTTATGGTATAAACAGATTATCTATTGGTCTTCAGTCGGCAAATGATGAGCTCTTAAAAAAACTTGGCAGGATCCATAATTATGATCAGTTTGTTGCTGGTTTCACATCTGCCAGAAGAGCAGGTTTTCAGAATATATCTGTTGATGTGATGAGCGGTATTCCTGGTCAGACTATGAGAGATTTAGCAGATACATTAACAAGAGTAATGGAATATAGACCAGAACATATTTCTGTATATGGACTTCAGGTAGAGGAGGAAACTCCTCTTTCTAAGGATACAGCGCTTTTAAAAGAGATTCCTGATGAAGAAACAGATAGAAATATGTATGCTGCTACAAAGACAATCCTTGCTACAAATGGTTATGACAGATATGAGTTTTCTAACTATTGTCAGCCTGGTTTTGAGTCAAGGCATAATATCGTATATTGGACCGGAGGAGAGTATCTCGGCTTTGGACTAGGAGCTTCTTCTTATTTTAAAGGCGAGAGATTTTCTAATATTAAAGATATAAGAAAATATCTTGAGATAATGGAAGACGTTAATAGAGATATGCCTCAGACTCTTGATAAATATAAATTCTTTGAAAATGTATCTAAGACTTTAAGGTCAGAGGTTACTACCATGTATATAGATAGAAGGATAGAAGAATTCATGTTCCTCGGCCTTCGAATGATAAAGGGTGTTTCAAGAAGAGAATTTAAAGAAAGGTTTAATAAGGACATAAATGATGTCTATGCACCTGTTATCAATAATTATGTTGAACAGGGATTTATGACATCAGACTGTGACAGGGTAGCGCTTACAGATGCAGGAATTGATGTGAGTAATTACATATTAAGTGATTTTATCCTTTCATAAATATATTTATTAACATGATAATGATTAATCCAATAATGATCAATGCGATGACGATTAATCCTATAATTATCAACACGATAATGATTAATCCAATAATGATCAATGCGATGATGATTAAGCCTATAATTATTGGAGCTAATTAGGAAAAGTAAATCATAGATAAGTAAATAAGCACAAGGATAAGGTGCATTATATTTAAGATTAGTAAAAGGATAAAGCTGTTAAGTGTTCTGACAGCTTTATCCTTTTTTTAATTTGTAAAATTTTTATGAAAGCTCTAATTTTAAGGCTTTTAGCCTTAACAAAGGCTTGACATTAACTAGGTTATATTTATTTTTAGTGGTTAGCACTCAAAAGATTTGAGTGCTAATAAACAATAAGAGGATGGTGATTTAATGGAGCAAGGTATGGATGCTCTTGATGAAAGAAAAGAAAAAATCCTCAAAGCGATCATTGCTAATTATCTGGAAACAGGAGAGCCTGTTGGATCAAGGACCATTTCAAAATTACCTGACTTAAGCCTTAGTTCAGCTACAATTAGAAATGAAATGGCTGAACTTGAAGATCTTGGCTACATAGTACAGCCTCATACATCAGCCGGTAGAATACCAACCGATAAGGGGTACAGATTCTATGTAGACACTGTAATGGCGGAGAAGAGCTTATCTGAAGAAAAGCAGGGCGCACTGCTAACGAGAGTGGATAAACTTGAGACACTCCTGATGCAGGTGGCAAAAGTACTTGCTTATAACACAAAATATGCAACGATGGTTACAACTCCTCAGCTTGCAAATGCTACTGTTAAATTTATTCAGCTTTCACAGGTTGATGATAATAATCTTGTAGCGGTTATAGTAGTAGGGGAGAGCGTAGCTAAGAATCAGATGATTCATGTTGCAAGAGCTCTTTCGAATGAAGAAGTTCTTAAATTCAATCTTCTGCTTAATAGTTTCTTACAGGGAGCATCACTTAGTGATATCAATATTGAGTTGATGCATGAGATGAAGAAGCAGGCTGGTGAATATGCAGACATTCTTGAAAGTGTTTTTGAAGGAATAGTTGATGCAGTACATCAGGCTGAAAAGCTTCACATTTATACAAGTGGAGCCTCAAATATCCTTAAATACAGCGAGCTTGAAGATATGACCAAGGCAACAGCCCTTCTAGAAACATTTGAAGATAAGAGAGGCCTTGAATCACTTGCGGATGAGACTTTGAAGTCCAAGAGCGAAAATGAAGAAGATAAAATACAGGTATACATCGGAGACGAAGCACCTGTAAAAGATATGAAGGACTACTCAGTAGTTACTTCAACATATAAGCTTCCAGAAGGAGGCAAAGGTACCATCGGTATCATCGGACCTAAACGTATGGATTATAAAAAGGTTGTTTCAACACTTAAAAATCTAACGGATGAACTCGATACCATATTTAAAAATCACGAAAGTAAGAGGGGTGACGATTGATGGCAGAGAAGAGCATAAATGCTGAAGCAGAAGTAACAGAAATGCAGAAGACAGATAGTGCTCCAGCAAATGCAGGATCCGGGAAGCCTGAGGATGCAACAGAGGTTAAGGTAGAAAATGTAACTGAGGAAGGTACAAATGTTTCTGTGGAAGAAGTCGAAGAGGTTAAACCACACGAGGCAGAAGCAAAAAGGCCAAAGGCAGTTCCAAAGAAAGAAAGACGTGGTAACAAGGCACTTATTAAGGAACTTGAACTCACACGTGAACTTGCAGAAGGAAATAAAGAAAAATATACTAGACTTCTTGCTGAGTTCGACAATATGAGAGAGCGTAATGACAGAGAAAATAAGAAGATGTTTGATTACGGTGCAAAAAATGCGCTTGAAAAGCTTCTCCCTGTTGTAGATAACTTTGAAAGAGCTCTTGCAGCGGTTTCTGAGGATGAGAAGACTGGATTTGAGCAAGGTATTGAAATGATATACAAACAGCTCATGGAATATATGCAGTCAGTTGGTGTAACACCAATGAATGCAGAAGGCCAGGAGTTTAATCCTGATTTTCATAATGCTGTGATCCATGTTGAGGATGAAAACTACGGTGAGAATGTTATCGTAGAAGAGATGCAAAAAGGATATATGTATAAAGATACAGTCTTAAGACATGCAATGGTTAAAGTTGCAAACTAAGATTAGTAATGCAAATAATAAAATAAAAAAACGATCAAGGTTATCAACCGAAATCGATAAATTTAGAGTATATGTATCATTTCTTATGAAATGATAAAATCTATATTTTTGGTAATCATTTAGGAGGAAATATAAAATGGGAAAGATTATTGGTATTGACTTAGGTAC
>CAMKMR010000222.1 GCA_946413945.1 uncultured Lachnospiraceae bacterium
TTCTTTGTTGCTTCTGCTTCTGCAACACCCTTTGCTTCAATTGCGGCAGCTTCAGCTTCACCTTTTGCTCTGATAGCAGCAGCTGTCTGTTCAGCTACATAGCGAGCTGCATCAGCCACAGCCTTTTCAGCTTCGGCCTGTTTCTCCTGCTCATACTTCTTAGCATCAGCTTCATTCTGGCGTCTAATCCTATCTGCTTCTGCTTTTTGCTGTGCAGCATACTTTTCTGCTTCAGCCTGCTTCTTAATAGATGCTGCAAGTTCCTGTTCCTTAACTGCAACCTGTTTATTTCTAAGTTCTGTCTCGCGCTCTGCCTTTGCAATTTCTGCATTTACTTCTTCGGCATTAATTGTCTTTTTCTGCTTCTGAGCCTCGATGTTACCAGCAGCCTCAGCCTTTGCCATTTCGATATCAGCCTGGGCTCTAAGTTCTGCTCTCTTTAATGCAAGAGCTGTCTCGCGTTCTGCAATAGATGTCTTAGATCTTACCTCAGCTTCATTTGCAGCCTGATTTGCATCAGCCTGTGCAACCTTGATTTCCTTCTCAGCATTGGCCTTTGAAATCTCAGCTGATTTTCTGATTGCTACTGTGTTTGCAATACCAAGGTTTTCAATAACACCAAGTGCACCGTCATCAATGTTCTGAATGTTAAATGTTACTATCTCCAGACCCATATTTCTCATATCGGCATCAGCATTTTCCTGAACCTTAAGAGCAAATGTTTTTCTGTCGTTCATAATTTCCTGAAGTTTCATAGATCCGATGATCTCACGAAGATTACCTTCAAGAACTGAACCAACCATTGTATTGATGTAACCTGTGTCCTTATTAAGAAAGTTTTCTGCCGCCTTTGAAAGATGCGCAGGATCATTTCCAATCTTAATTACTGCTACAGAATCAACATTGATATTGATGTAGTCAAGTGTTGGTATTGTCTGAGTTGTCTTAACATCAACTGAGAGCATCTGTAATGAAAGTACATCTTTTCTCTGGATAAATGGTACTTTGAATCCAGCCTGTCCATTAAGATACTTCGGTTTCTTACCTCCACCTGTAATGATGTACACCTTATCTGATGGTGCCTTTACATAAGATGTAAAGAAAAGAAAGATAAGGAAAACTACAGCAGCTCCAATTCCATAATACATATTTTCATACCCCTTTCGTAAAAATTAATTTTTTTTATGCGTGTTTGTCACCCATCGATTCATAATTATATATTTTTTTCACATAAATACAATAATTATTAATAAACTATAATCTAAAGTTCGTTCATTTCATGATCATTTACTATATTCACTATAGCTATGTTATCAGTAATATCATTTACTATATTCACTATAGCTATGATATCAGTAAAATCATTTACTCCTAAAAAAAGCGAGACGGCTACGCCATCTCGCTGATAATAGATTCATTAAATTTACATCTGATCTAATAAGTGACATAAACAATAATGTCCCTTTTCAACCTCAACCTGCTTAGGAGCTTCCATCTTACAACGCTCTGTTGCATAAGGACAACGAGTGTGGAACTTACATCCCTTTGGTGGATTAGCAGGAGAAGGAATACTACCCTCTAATACAATTCTCTTCATCTTTACCTTTGGATCAGGAATAGGAATAGCAGAGAAAAGAGCCTTTGTATATGGGTGTACAGGATTCTTGAAGATATCCTTCTTATCACCATACTCAACTAAGTTACCTAAGTACATAACACCTACAGTATCTGAAATATGCTCAACAACTGATAAGTCATGAGAGATAAAGAGGTAAGTCAATTTACGTTCTTCCTGAAGTCTGTTTAATAGATTTATGATCTGCGCCTGAATTGAAACGTCAAGAGCTGAAACCGGCTCATCACATACAACAAATTCAGGATTAAGAGCAAGTGCTCTTGCGATACAGATACGCTGACGCTGTCCACCTGAGAACTCATGAGGATAACGAACCTTGTGGAATGGCTGAAGTCCACATTCATCCATAACTTTATCTATATAATCTTCATACTCAGCCTTAGGAATAAGCTTATGTTCCTTAACAGCTTCACCAATTATCTCACCGACTGGAAGTCTTGGAGAAAGTGATGAGAATGGATCCTGGAAAATGATCTGCATCTTTGTACGAAGCTCACGCATTTCCTTTTTAGACAGATCATATACTTCCTTACCATTAAAAAGCACCTGACCGCCTGTCTTTTCTCCTGATAAACGAAGTATAACACGGCCAGTTGTTGTCTTACCACAACCAGACTCACCAACAAGTCCCATTGTAGTACCACGCTTTAAATTAAATGTTACACCGTCAACAGCCTTTACTGCACCAGTCTGTCCACCAAGCATCCCACCCTTTATAGGGAAGTACTTCTTTAACTGGTTGACCATTAAGATATACTCTGGATCATAGCTAACTGGAGTAAAATCATCAGGTGTGACAATCTTAGACTTATTTGCCATCTTTATTTGTCCTCCTTCTGACCATAGTAACGATAGCAGCTTACCTTATGTGTCTCTGATAATGAAACTTCGCAAGGATACTCACCGCTACAAGCTGCGACACATTTGTCACATCTATCTTTAAAATAACAATAATTAGGCATATTTACAGGGTTTGGAACCTTACCAGGAATTGAGTAAAGTTCATCAACCTGCTTACCAACTACAGGCTTCGAAGCCATAAGACCAATTGTGTATGGATGAGAAGGATGTTCGAAGATATCTTCTGCTGTACCCTTTTCAACTACACGACCGGCATACATAACAACTACATAATCTGCCATCTCTGCGATAACACCCAGGTCATGAGTGATAAGCATGATAGAAGAATTGATCTTATCCTTTAAGTTACGGAGAAGGTCAAGGATCTGAGCCTGAATTGTAACATCCAAGGCTGTTGTAGGTTCATCAGCAATGATAACTTTTGGATTACATGCAAGAGCCATAGCTATTACGATACGCTGACGCATACCACCTGATAACTCATGAGGGAACATGTCATAAACGCCCTTGCTGTTTGCAATACCAACCTGCTCTAATAATTCGATAGTACGAGCTTTAACCTGCTCTTTTGTCTTTCCTTCGCCGTCATGAAGTTCAATAACTTCATTTATCTGCTCACCGATACGGAAAACAGGATTTAAAGAAGTCATTGGCTCCTGGAAGATCATGGAAACATTGTTTCCGCGGATCTTCTGCATCGCTACCTGGGGAGTCTTTGCAATATCATAAACCTTGCCTTCGCCTAAATTAAGACGGATAGCGCCAGATACGATCTGTCCATGTGGACGCTGTAATAACTGCATAAGTGAAAGAGATGTTACTGACTTACCACAACCAGACTCACCTACTACACCTACAGTCTTACCAATAGGAACATCAAATGAAACGCCGTCTACTGACTTAACTGTTCCTGCGTCTGTAAAGAAATATGTATGAAGATCATCAAATTCAATAGCATTATTTGAATCTTTCATCTCTGCTAAATATTCCGTCTCAGGAACATTTTTACGTTTTCTTTTCTTTTCTTTTCTAATTCTTTTGTTATCTTACGATTAGCCTTAGAAATTTTACGTGCTTCCTTGGCTGTAAGGTAACCTGCCTCACTTTTCTTAGCCATATTTACCACCTTATCTCTTCATACGTGGGTCGAAGGCATCACGGAGGCCATCACCTACGAAGTTAAATCCTAAAACTGCAATTAATAAACAAATTCCGGCTGGAATCCAAACAAACCAATAATGAGTCATTACAAATGCATCATTTACGTCGTTGATGAT
>CAMKMR010000223.1 GCA_946413945.1 uncultured Lachnospiraceae bacterium
TATTGCTGAGTATCAGTATGTAGAGGTTAGGCTTGAGAATTCTTCAAATGAAAATGTAGAAGATGGAACAGGTATTTACCTTCCGAATTTTATGATAAAAAAAGAAAATGGTAACAGTTACGTTTTCGTGGATAATAATGGTAAACTTGAAAAGAGAATGATAAAGACTGGTAAAACATTATATGGAGAAGCCACTGAGATAAAGAACGGTCTTACTGAAGAAGATTATATTGCTTTCCCTTATTTAAAGGATGCTACACAGGGCAAGAAATGTGTAAGATCTGAAAATTCTGAGGAATTATATAGATAAGGGAGGTTGAAAAATGATTGAAAATATTAGACTTTCATTTCAGGGTATAGTGGGACATAAGATGCGGTCATTCCTTACTATGCTTGGTATTATCATTGGTATAGCAGCTATCATTGCGATCGTTTCAACTATCAAAGGTACTAATGATCAGATTAAGAACAGTCTTGTTGGAGCAGGAACAAATGTAGTTAATATAAATACTCAGATAAATGGTATGGAAGTACTTCCTGATCAGGGAGTTGATATGTCAAGGCTTCCGATCATTTCTGATGATGATATTGAGGCTATTAAACAGATTGATGGTGTAAGCGATGCTGCAAAGTATCATAAATGTGTAGAATATAATGGAATCACTTATAAAAATAAGTCGGATCTTTCTTTTAATATGATCGGATGTGACGCTGATTACCTTACAATTAACGGTTATCAGATTACCAAAGGAAGAAGCCTTGTGGCGGATGATTTTAAATATTTTAGAAATGTCTGCGTTTTAGAAAATTCTGCAGTTGATTCGCTTTTTGATGGTGTAGATCCAATAGGTCAGGTAATTGAATTAAAGGGCATTCCATTTACAGTTGTAGGTCTTTGCAATAAGATGGACGGCGATTTTAATATGACTTTATCCGGACCAGAAGAGTGGTATACATATTTTGGTTATGAAAATCAGAGCATCATGGTAATACCTGATAGTTCATGGCAGGAGGTTTATTATTATGATCAGCCATATCAGCTTGTAGTTAAAGCTAAATCTACAGAGGAGATGGCTTCAGCAGGAAAAAAAGTAGCTGATTATCTTAATGATATGATAAAAACTTCTAAAAAGGATTCTGAAGATACAGAAACTGTAAAATACAGAAGTGAAAATACTCTTGAAAAAGCTAAGGAACTTCAGGATCTTTCAAGTGCTACAAGCCGTCAGCTGATATGGATTGCTGGTATTTCCCTTTTAGTTGGTGGTATCGGTGTTATGAATATCATGCTGGTGTCTGTTACTGAAAGAACAAGAGAGATTGGCTTGAAGAAGGCATTAGGTGCAAGAAGAAAAGTTATCTTAGGACAGTTTCTTACTGAAGCAGCGGTTCTTACAAGTCTTGGTGGTATACTTGGTGTAATAGCCGGTATAGGGCTATCTTATCTGATATCCAAAATTGCTACAGTTCCAGTCTCTATCAGTATACCTGCCATAGTAGTATCAGTTGGATTTTCTATGGTCATTGGTATCATCTTCGGTCTTATCCCATCGATCAAGGCTTCAAAGCTTGATCCAATTGATGCTTTAAGATATGAATAAAGATTTTGTTGAAAGGGGCATTTTGATTTGATATAATCAACCCCGTAACCAAACAAAAAGGAGATTTTTAAAATGGGACTTTTAAAAGATTGGCGCGATCACGCATATAGCTTAGATGACAGAACAAAGGAAGGTCAGGTTTTCTGGCAGAAATACTTCATTGTTGAAAAAGGAATATATGAGAAACTTCTTAGTGATGTTACTGCTGTAGAAAAGGGTACAGTAAAGGAACTTGCTGAAAAGTATGGTACAGATATCGAGACAATGACAGGTTTCCTTGATGGTATTGATGAGAGCTTAAAGAAGTCAAATGATCTTGAGAACATCACAGAAGATTCAGAAGTTGTTCTTGATATCGATCCAGAAAAGCTTTATATGAACATGGTTCAGTGCAAGGCTGACTGGTTATATGAGCTTCCACAGTGGGATAACATTTTCTCAGTTGAAAAGAGAAAAGATCTTTATCTTAAAGAGAAGAAATCTCATACTGTTGTTAAGGAAAAGAAGATCGGTAGAAATGATCCTTGCCCATGCGGTTCTGGTAAAAAGTATAAGCAGTGCTGTGGTAAGAATGCATAATTAAAGAATGTTAAGAAAGAAGCGGAGTTTTTATCTTCGCTTCTTTTTTACGATTTTTACGATTTTTACGATTTTTACGATTTTACGATTTTTTACGATATATAAAAGTATTTTTGTTTGAACATCGATACATATTAAGGGAAGCCTATTTTAGTTGAGTATTTTAGTTGATCATTTCGATTTTATTTTTTTAAGAATTAAGAGTATAATAAAACTTCTGAAGGTGAAATATTATTAGAATGATAAGAGTCTTAAAGTATGAAAAAAGTTTTTTTCAATGTTGAACAGTCAGAAGCTATCAGCTGGGGGCAGGGACCACTTCTTGTTTTAGGAACACCTGGTTCTGGGAAAACGACTGTTATAACTTACCGGATCTTAAATTTAATAGAGAAACATAAAGTAAGACCTGAGTCTATTCTTGTTATAACTTTTACCAGAGCGGCTGCTGATTCGATGAGAGAGAGGTTTGTTAAGATATCTGATGATAAATATAAAAATGTCAGATTTTCAACTTTTCATTCTTTCTTTTATTGGATCGTAAGAACGGCATATGGTTTTAAAGACGGGGCAGTCATTACTGAGGATGAAAAATATAATATCATCAGAAAGATTATTAATAAGATAAATATTGAATATAATAACAATGAGGAAATCTTAAAAAGCGCAGTAAGACAGCTTGGGCTCATTTCATGTGATATGATAGATATTGAAGATTATTACAGTAAGGATATGCCTGCTGGTGATTTTAAGAATCTTTATTATATTTATAAGGATTATAAGAAGAAAACAAATAGATTGGATTTTGATGATATGTCTACTCTTTGTCTTTCTTTACTAAAGGAAAGAAAAGATATACTTGCTCAGATCCAAAAACTCTATCCTTATATCATGGTGGATGAATTTCAGGATACAAATCTTATCCAGTATGAGATACTTAAATTATTAGTCCATCCTAAGGATAATATATTTGCGGTCGGGGATGATGATCAGTCTATCTATGGTTTTAGAGGGGCAAGGCCTGATATCATGCTTTCTTTTGGAAAGGAATTTAAAAATTCAAAAGTTCTTTCTTTATCACTTAATTATAGGTGCCCTGAAATAATAACAAAAAAATCTTCGTCTTTGATAGCTAATAACCAGAAGAGATATAAGAAAAGACTTGTTTCTGCAAGGAAGGATCAAGGAAGGGTGACAGTTTTTCATCCTAAAGATATGAAGACTGAAGCGGATATGGTAATTGACAGGATAAGACTTAGTATATCTGAAGGTACTGATCCATCCGAGATTGCTGTCTTATATAGAACAAATGTGGATCCAAGAAAGCTCATATTTAAGCTTAGAGAGTTTAATATCCCTTTTGTTGTTAAGGATTTGATGCTTGATATTTTTAACCATTTTGCTGTTCAGCCTATACTTGATTATTTCCGTTTTAGTTTAGGTGACGATCGAAGAGATTTATTCCTTAGATTTATGAACAAACCTGTAAGATATATAAGCAGGAGTATGCTCAGTTCTGATAATGTAAATTTAGATGATCTTATATATGAGGCAAATGAAAATGAGAA
>CAMKMR010000224.1 GCA_946413945.1 uncultured Lachnospiraceae bacterium
CAAAATCGTATCCTGTGTAACACCAGATATCCTTGTTTGGATATTTCTCTTTGAATTGCTCCAGTTTTATATCATAGTATCCTGATCCGCCTTTATAACCACTGCCACTATCCATATCAAATGTTATCGGTCCTATCTTTTTTCTAAACATTTCTCTTTCTGAAAACTCGATACGCCTGCCATTTTCATCCATTCCATAGACCCAAAGATGAACCCTATAAACTTTTTCCCAATAGGTGAAGACACGAAGTTTCTTCGTTTCATCAAACTTAATGCGAGAGCCCCTTGAAAATGCGCCAAATCCCGACTGAGCCACAAGCTCATGAATAGGAAGAGCATAGTGATCCATTTCTTTATCTATATAAACCTTGCCAAGACTCCCCTTGTAAATGTCTCTTAATTTTTTCTTTATCTTTTCAACTACTAAATCAGCTTGTTCCTTTGTAATATTTGACCTTCTTTTTTTAGTTTCATAATTTTTTTCAACATGACTTTTAAAACTACTATATTTTGCGAATGTGAAATCACGCGCAATTCTTACATCTTTAAAATTAAAATATTTCATTAAAAGCTGCATAAGAATAATTCCACTATCTGTCTCGATATTATCAATGACATATTCAACTTCCTTAGGATCATTACACCTGCTTAAAATGTAATTCAGATTTCTAAGAACTGCCTCAGCTCCCTTATTTTTTTTAAGACAGTCAACAGCTCCAGTTATATTTTCTTCTTCCATCAGCTTTTCAAATTCAGAATTTACAGATAAATTTTTATCTGATCTGATAGCATTTACAAACTCTCTTTCCTTTTCAGTCATTGGCTTGTAGTGAATATGATGGAGCAGTCCATTCCATATTTTTTTCTTCTCAAAGCACTTTCTTATGTCACATTTATCAAGAAGAAAAAGTCTGCGTATCAAGGCTGTAATGAATTTTCTGTCCTGATTCTTTAAATTCAGCTTATACATAGGTGCATTTTTATATTCATAATAAGTCAAATCATCTAAAAACCTGATCACATCAGAAAGGTACAAATAATCCGCAAATCTCATATCTCTCAACTCTCTTAGAAGCTTTACCGCTGTATCCCTAGATTTAACAACAGTAATTTCCGGATCATAATCAATGATCACATTTTTTACCAATCCATAATCTATTCCACATAAAGGACCGGTCGATAGCAGAAGTTCATTTGCTTTTTTAAGTATCATTTTCTCTGCTTCTTCTTCGGAAATGATTCTATAATCCCTTACAATCTTGTCCTCATTATGGGTTGCTATTATCATTCTGCCATCAAATACAGAATGAAGATCACCCTTCATAAAATCCTCTATACCCTTAGTTCTCACGTAAACATAGAGCTGATCAAAGAGTCTTCTACTTGCACTATTTCTTCTTACAGTCTTAGGAAAGCCTCTATAAAACGGCATGTTAACTTTTGTATTTTGTCTTTCAGCCGCCTCGAGGATCATTTCCTTATCCAGATATTCATCTCCCTCTGTGATCCTAATGTTGTTAAATCTTAAGAGAGAAAAAAATGTTACATATTTCTTGTCTACATTTTCAACTTTATGACCACCTACAAGAATATGCTTATCAAATAAATAATCCTTATAAACTTTTTTCATCTTTTCCTCCCTTAAAATTTACTTTGATTGTGCCACTATCCAACGCCATACACCGGAGTAAGTGACCACTAGCTGGTAATTCTTTTTGGCTGAATCTGCAAATTCTTGAGTGGCTCCACCTATAATGAGCACAGTTTCATATAGAAACTGGTGAGATTCGTTCCCACGCACCGGGATTACTTTCAATAAATTTGCATAGCTGCCAAAATATTTAGACTATTACATGATACCTTTATCCAAAATCTAAATTTCAGAAAAAAGTAACATAAAACCAAAAAACAACCTATTCTGACACGTCCTAATTAAGTAAAGCATAAATATATCAAAGCCGATGCAATAATCACTACTATGATAGATACAGGTATCAGGATTACTGCACTGACCTTTGATTTCTTAACAAATTTTTCTTCTAACTCCTGATTGATTATAATTGGAAGCAGACACTGATTGTTAACCGCATTATTTACCGAATCTTTCACTTTCATTTTAAATGTCACTTCCCGTCATTACTTCATCTAACGAATGTGCATCGCAACCTGCAATGATCAAAGCATCATCCGGAACAAGCATCCAGAACTCCTTTTTATATTTCCCTTTATGCCTGATAGATGAATAATTCTTCTCAAGCCAGATCTTATTATTCACCGCCAAATCTATAAATTTCTTAGCTTCCTGCTCCATATCATCAGACCATTCTTTCTCCCTCTTAAACACCCTGTCTGGATGAGCAATAACATCAAAAAAACCTGACGAAACACCAGCCATCTGTCCTTCCATCAAATACTTCCATTCATCCTCTCTAGTATCTGATTGAAAGCTATATTGGCCCGGTGACATTTCCGAATGATGCTGGCCTAAGATCAGAAGGTCCAAATCTTCATTTGCCTTTAATTCCTCATAGAAAGCCTTAAATGAAGGAAGATATTCAACTTCCAGGCCAATCTTAATATCAATCTTTTCTTTATACTTCTCTCTTAAATCCTTTAAAGTTAAAATATATTCTGTAAGCTGTTCATATTTCATTCTGTTGCGAAATGGATTCCCCGGAAATGGAGTATGGTCCGTAAAATAAATCGCCTCAGCTCCAAGTTCCATCGCCCTTTTTACATATTCTTCATCTCTAATTTCATCTGCATGACAACACCGCCATGAATGCACATGAAAGACATATTCACCTTTAATAGAAATCATTATAAATGCTCCCCAAATTAACATTGATTACTATACTATTTTTCCAATAACACATCACTTTCATCATTGTAGCCAAAATAATCCTTATAACTCAATAATAATCTTGATTTACTAAATTTGCCATTTTCCTTTATAAGCTTAATTAAAATATTATATTTTCCATCAGGAATATCTGTCTCAACGCGTTCATTATGCTTTTTATCTTGTGATAAATAATAATAACCAGCACTTACTACATTTAAATTAAAATCACCTGGATTCTCACCTCTGCTCAAAGTCCCTTCATAAGAATTATGTGTAGATCCAATTTCCCCCATATCGTAATCCAATGTCAAAAAGCACTTTCCTCTCTCATCGATTTGTAACACAATTGTACATTTTCCTTCAGTTTTAGATAATACTGAATCATTATAATTCTTAAGCGTGATTTCACCTAATATAAACTCCAGCTCTAGCTTTTCAGCTTCTTTTTCCTCAAGTATACGTTTCTCTTCTTGTTTCAAACTTTCCTCTTCTTCTCGTATTTTTTCTTCTATCTCCAAAGCCTTATTCTTTTGATTTTCCAAATATATTGCTCCCGACTTTGAACTAGAACAATCAGGCTCATCATCTCCTTCTTTCCATAAATCCATACCTCTTTAATTCTTTATAAATACTGTACTAAAACACTATTTTATAATTTTTTTGTACCTCCTTATATTTCATATTTCACAATTCATTTCAATTATGTGAATCGTTTATCCATTTAAAAAGCCTGTCAATAAAGAAATTTAGATAAATATCTTTAACAAGCCTCTTAAATATAAATATTTCAATAAAATATAAAAATCATTTTTAAATATTCAAACCTGAATTATTCATGGAACAGTTTTCT
>CAMKMR010000225.1 GCA_946413945.1 uncultured Lachnospiraceae bacterium
CATGGTTGGGAATGGTTGCTTTTAAGAGTGTTATAAAAAGATTGCAAAAAGCCAAAGAACGTGGAATCAGGATGGAGGATTTAGGATATATTCCATCAAAGAAAGCAAGGATAGATGAGATAAGATCCAGTGAAAGTAATAATAATTCGATTGCTCAAAGTAATTATGCTAAAACTATATTTTTGTGGGAGTTAAGTAGCAAAGCAAGTCCGATTAAGAAAAAAAGTGAATATCCGGATTATTTTTACGATGAATTGGGGATTAAAGATGTGATTAAATATCATGAACAGCTAATATTAGATGGATATTTTGACGAAGCAGATCCTTCTGAATCGCTTACTAGGTATAAGGTAGATGATTTGAAAAAAATTCTTAGAGAATATAATTTAGAAGTAAGTGGAAAGAAGGATATTTTAATTCAAAGGTTAGTTGAAAATGTTCCTAGTGAAAAGCTCTCAAAATATGTAAAAACAAAGATGTATGTAGTATCTGATTATGGAATGGATTATATAAGGGGACATGATTATTATGTAAAATTACATCAGAATAAATCGTGGGGAATAGATTATCTCGAATATGATATGGAAAAAAATATTAATCCCGAAGGGACATTTTATGAGATATGTCATCAAATTTTAAATAATAGATTACTAAATAATCAGAATGATAGCGCGGCTGAACGTAATGACTGTATGGCGTTGTATCAGTTATATGATTCTGTAGGAAAAAATGAGAATGCGTTGGTTATGCTTATACGTATATTTTATATGGATATAAATAATGGAGGATATAACGAATATGGATTTGTTGCTCCAAGAGTTGTTAAAAATATTGAGCAAAGAGGTGGTTTTTATTCACCCGAAATGATAGATGAGGTTTGCAGAATAAGAGTTAAGTGTAATAGATGTAATGCAGTGACATTGAGAGAAATGGTGGAGGATATCATTAGAGGTGAATTCAGAGAAGCAGATTATGATCATATATTGAGAAAACGGTTTTAATCAGGAAATAATTATACATTAGAGGTTACAATGAGAAAAAGAATATTTGAAATCATAGAAGTTTCCAAGGATAAGGATAGACTTAGCTTTCTTTATGATGTTACGATGCTACTTGCCATCATAATCAGTATTGTTCCATTGGCATTTAAGGAAACATATAGGGCGTTTTATTATATTGATGTGGTGACGACAATACTGTTTATTATTGATTATATGCTTAGATTGGTGACAGCAGATTATAAGTTTAAGAAAAAGACTGCAATGGCTTTTTTGTTATATCCATTTACATTCTGGGCTATAATAGATTTGGTTTCTATATTGCCCACTATTACGGTGCTTAATAGTGGATTTAAATTGCTTAGACTGTTTCGTGTTGTAAAAACATTTAGAATCTTTAGGATCTTTAAGGCGTTTAGATATTCGAAGAGCATAAGGATAATAATAAATGTCATGAAGAATTCTAAAGAAGCATTACTTGCTGTTGGAACATTGGCTATAAGCTATATACTTATATCTGCTTTAATTATATTTAATGTTGAACCAAAATCATTTAAGAATTTTTTTGATGCGATATACTGGGCGACGATTTCTTTAACCACAGTGGGCTATGGAGATATTTATCCGGTCACAAATGCAGGCCGGATCATTACAATGATCTCATCGATACTTGGGATAGCGATAGTTGCTCTTCCCTCGGGTATTATTACAGCAGGATATTTAAATGAAATTAATAAAAAGAATGAAAATATAAATGAAACTGTAATCTGTAAAGACTCAATGAAAAATGAACCATAGTTTCTGGGACTATGGTCCATTACCATGTGTCAAACAGAACATAATCAGCATGATGACCGGCGGACTGAGCATTCTTCAGAAGTTCGATCATTACATCAGTTCCTTTGCTTTGAGCAAGCGTACTTCTTTTTGAAGCAAGATATCTTCCATCAAAATGTAATTTGGGACCGATGATATTCCGTTCTCTCGATGACGCAAGAAGACATATGTTGACAGGTAGAAATGTGTTTCCATCGGTCCAGCCAAGCGTCAAAGATTCACCATAAAATGGTGATAGCGACTACTTCTTTCCTTTTTTGTCGTCTTAACTTAATGACATTGGGGGACTGGTCCTTTTTTTGTTTGATAAAAAAATAATAGTTTTAATAAAAAATTAAGGAAATTAATAAATCCTTAATTTGATATCATCTTTCTCATTTGATAGATTCTTTATGAAATATGAAAGAATAAAATTGTAATTAAGTATAAATAGGAGAAGAAAATAATGAGAAAGAAATTATTTATTACAGGACTTGCACTTGCGCTTTGTCTTTCAGCTTGTGGAAAGACAAAAGGTAATGAAGAAAAGAAAACAGAAATTAAGACTACTGTTACAGAAAAAGAAACAGTAGAAAAAGAAACAGCAGAAACATTAGCTACAGAAAGTCAAAGTACGGTCCCTACAAGTGAAGATGAAAGTACAGCTACGGACAGTGAAGATTTAAAAGAAGAAAAAGCTGAATCAACAATTAAAGAAGAGCTTGCAGAGATAGAGAAAAAAGATGCTGAGATAGGGGAAGTTATTAAAAACTCGACCACTCAGTCGGATATAAATAAAAATTCAGAAAAAAGATTCACTTTATGGGATGATGAATTAAATTCAATATGGAACAGATTAAGCGATGCTGATAGAGAGGCATTAATGAGTGAAGAAAATAGATGGATCAGACAGGTAGATGGCAATAGTAAGGCTGCTTATTTAGAATATCTTTCTGGTTCAATGGCTTCAGGTAATGCTTCAGCTAGGAAAAGAAATATGACCAGAAAGAGAGTTTATGAATTAGCAGCTTATCTGGCAAAGGGAAAGGGCGAATCATTTGAAATTCCAGAAGAAATTAAGACTGAAATAGAAAATGAAAATCCTTCACTTGATGAAATATTTAAAGACTTTGAGGGCGAATGGTCAATTACAAAAAATGGCGAAGGTGATGTTGTGATCAAGTCTTTAGATGCTTCTTCAGAAGGAGAGGCAAAATGGTCAGTTTCATATAAGAATATTGAATTAACTGACCTTAATGTTTATGGTTTTAGTAAAAATAATATCATCTTAACTGATACTGATAGAACACATGGTGCTCCATCATATTGCTGGATTCATATTGATATAGATGGAAGTAATATAAGAGTATGCAGCTATGACGGCTTTGATCTTATACGTGATAATAGTGATTCTTATATAAAGGACAGTATCACTGCTGAAAGAAAATAATAAATAATGAAAAAGAAAATAGTAAGAGTGTAAATTAGTTGAAATAAGAAGTTGTTATAACTATGTATTAAGAAGGAACAGACTAAAGCAATCTGATAAAAAATCAGAATTGTATAGGCTGTCCCTTCTTTTAATTTTGTCGAAAACAGTCCTTGGGTCCCTGACTGGTCCTTTTATGTAAAAAAAATCGACCTCTTTGGTCGTGTCTTTTTTTTTTTCACAAACTTGCATCTCGCGTTTCGGTTCAGCCATCTCGCGTTTCAGCTTTCAGCCTCCATTGCCTCCATTTAAGCTTCGATTCAGCCTGTAAACTAAACTCACTCAAAATCACATAATAAAAATATATCGCAAGACGATAAAAAATAGTTGACAGATAATAAACGGGATTGTATACTTCAAATATGAGTTGACCAA
>CAMKMR010000226.1 GCA_946413945.1 uncultured Lachnospiraceae bacterium
CATATACAGCTTTTTATGGAAAGATTCCATTAATGATCACAGCCCAGAAACTGACAGATGATCATTTAGAACTTACTGATGAGTTGTTAAATAAGTTTACAGTGATAGATAGTAAGGTGACTGATCTTAATATCATTTTAAATAAATGGCCATTATCTCTTAATAAATACAGGGATGAGATTGCTGATAAAGGCTTTATATTTACTGATGAAAAGCCCGAAGAAATGCTCTTAGTCTTAGATAATTTTAATAATTCTAATATTAAGCTCAGCAGTGAAAAAATAACTACTGGTCACTTTAACAGAGGTGTACAATAAAGAGCTGCATTTGTTTTAGATGTGTACAATAAAGCTAGAGGAAAAGACATTATGAATCATATTATTGTAACAATTTCCAAATATCTGAATCTTCTTTTTATGATCTTATATACCCTAAAATGCTTTTCGTATTTTACGGCAAAGAATAAGAAGAAAAGAAATAGTAATATTAATAAGCAGGTATTCTATATATTTGCGATACATTTCCTGTGTCATTTATGTCTTTATATAAATATGGGAAAAACTTATATTTTATATTACTATCTGATTGAAATATCCATTGCTATCTTTTATATCGTTTTATATCATCTTGCATATAAAAATGCGTCCAGGCTTATAACCAATAACATCGTTTTTCTCATGCTGATCGGTTATACAATGCTTACAAGGATAAATACAAAGCAGGCAGTAAGACAGTTTATTCTTGCAACAGTTGCTCTTTTTATCAGCAGCTTCATACCATTTATCATGAATAAGATGAAGGACATGAGAAAGTGGGATAAGTTTTATGCGATTTTTGGTATAGTGTCGCTCCTTTTAGTTTTTGTACCAGGAATCGGCTATGAGGCATGGGGTTCCAGAAACTGGATAAGAATTGCAGGAATATCCTTACAACCTATGGAATTTGTTAAGATAATCTTTATTTTGTTTGTAGCCAGTGCTCTTGTTAAAGTTGCTACTATGACGGATCTTTTAATCAATGCGATGCTGGCGGCAGCTTTTATGCTGGTACTTGCTCTTGAAAAGGATTTTGGAGCTATAGCGATCTTTTTTGTAACTTATGTACTTATGGTCTATCTTGCCACAGGTAGAACCTTATTTATGCTTGGAGGCTTCTCCTTGGCGGTCATTGCTATAATACTTGGATATATGTTATTTAAGAACAGTTTATTCGGTCATATCATGGTAAGAGTTGAAGCCTGGAAAGATCCATTTAAATATAGCGATACTGGCGGCTATCAGTTGTGTCAGTCTTTATATGCTATAGGAACAGGCGGATTTATCGGAACAGGTCTTGGTAATGGAATGCCTTATATTATCCCTGTCGTTGAATCGGATTTCATTTTTTCAGCAATATGCGAAGAACTGGGCGTAATATTTGGACTTGCCCTTATACTGGTTTATTTAAGTCAGTTTATAGCCATTGTAAATATCACTTTAAAATGCAAACTGCCATTTTATAAATATATGACTTTTGGCGTGGCTATTACCTATATCATCCAGGTGCTGCTGAATATTGGTGGAGTTATAAAGTTTATACCTTCTACAGGAGTAACACTTCCACTTATAAGTTCAGGTTTGAGCAGTGTTTTAAGCACCTTATTTCTTATGCAGATGGTTCAATATACATATACATTAGTTAGTAGTGAGGCGGACAGAGTTGAAAAAGAAAGAGAAGATATCATTAGAAGAACAGCAGCAGTCAGGGACATTGAATCAGGAACTGCTGGAATTTGATAAAAAAGAAGAAACAAGAGAAAAAAACAACCGTTTAAAGAATAAGCCTATCGTTTTTATTACTTACTTTATGGTGCTTATTTTTCTTTCGATGTTTTCTTATCTTATATATTTTATGACCATAAAGGCTCCTAATATCGTATCTAATTCAGGGAATGCAAGACAGGACAATATGGCAAAATATGTAACCAGAGGTGATATTTTGACCAGTGATGGCGTTGTTATAGCTGAAACTGTAACAGATGAAGATGGAAATGAAACTAGGAATTATCCTTATGGAGAAATGTTTGCACATGCAGTTGGTTATAACAGTTATGGTAAAACAGGTATTGAATTAGAGCAGAATTTTAATCTTCTTAATTCAAATGTGAATATTTTTGAAAGAGTTACAAATGATCTTGCCGGGAAGAAAAATCCAGGAGATACAGTAATAACTACTTTAAATTTTAAAATTCAGGAAGCTGCAAGGGATGCTCTATCTGATAATAAGGGGGCGGTAGTTGCAATTGAAGCTTCTACAGGAAAAATCCTCTGTATGTATTCTAATCCATCATTTGATCCAAATGATATTGATAACGTTTGGACCATTACTCATTCAGATGAGGGCAGCGACAGTACTGTCTTACTTAACAGGGCCACTCAGGGCTTATATGCTCCAGGTTCAACTTTTAAAGTGATCACTCTTCTTGAATATATAAGAGAAAATCCAAATAGTTATATGAATTATTCTTACAATTGTGAAGGAACAGATTATTTTAACGGGGTTGAGATTTCCTGTCATGATAACTCTGTACATAATGTGGTTGATCTTAAAGATTCTCTTGCTTATTCCTGCAATACCAGCTTTGCCAATATTGGTATGCAGCTTGATATAAGAGAATATAGAGCAACATGTGAAGCACTTTATTTTAATAAGGATTTACCATATGCCTCAGCATCTAAATCTTATTTTAGATTAACTGAAAATAATAAGGATCTTATACCTCAGACAGCTATTGGCCAAGGAGATACCGAGATAACTCCTATTCATAATGCTCTTATAATGTCTGCTATTGCAAATGGTGGTGTTATGATGAAGCCTTATATCGTGGATAGTATCGAAAATGTAGACGGAGCTCTGGTTAAAAAATATAAGCCTGAAGTCGCTGATACTGTAATGACTGCTGATGAAGCTGCTATACTTACTGATCTTATGTGTGGCGTAACTGATTATGGTACAGCCTCATGGAGGTTTTCAGGAACAGATATAGTAGGTAAAACCGGTACGGCTGAATATGATAATGATGGTAATGTAAATTCATGGTTTGTAGGTTTCTCTGCTAGAAATGATATTGTTGTTAGCTGTATAGTCGAAGATTCTGGTGCTTCAGGCCTTACTGGTGTAGAGGTAGCCGGTGCCATTTTTGATGCATATAGCAATTGATTATATATTTTATAGTTGATATACTTTAAATAGATTTAAAATATCACGATTATCTTGTAGCTGATATTAACTTATGTCACACCCATATTATGCAGGAGGGATTGCAATGATAGAAGCAACTAGCTGCGGTGGTGTGGTAATCTTCAGAGGTAAGGTGCTTCTGCTTTATAAGAATTACAAGAACAGGAGTGATGGCTGGGTACTTCCTAAGGGAACAGTCGAAATAGATGAAGAATACAACGAGACCGCTTTACGAGAAGTAAAAGAAGAAACTGGAGTCACAGCCCAGATAATTAAATATATCGGTAAGACTCATTACAGTTTCAGCACATCCAGGGATATGATAAGTAAAGATGTCCACTGGTATCTTATGATGTCAGAAAGTTATTATAGTAAGCCACAGAAGGAAGAATATTTTTGTGATTCGGGCTATTATAAATATCATGAAGCCTTTCACCTT
>CAMKMR010000227.1 GCA_946413945.1 uncultured Lachnospiraceae bacterium
ATAAGCCGGTTGGCTTTTTTGTATTAATACATAAATTTTATTATCATCTAAAGCAACATGAGATGCTGATGATGCCATTCCTTTTTTCTCATGGATCTGGAAATCTTTAAAATATATTTTTTCTTTATCACCATCAGTCTCTTTATATGATAGTTCTAGCCCTTCAAAATTTAAATTTAAAATTTTTCCATCATACAAGAATTCTATATTATTTCTATCATAATTATACAGATATATATTTTTTTCTTTATTAACTACAAAGCCATCAGAATCTTCAAATCCACCTTCTTCCACAAGCTCTCCTGTTCCAATTTCCCATACCTCCAATTCTTCACGACTTCCTTTATATACATAAACATCGTCTCCATTAATGTTAAAAACTTTTGTAGAACAGCTCTCCATTATCATATTATTCTTATTATTTCCTACTTCTTCCAAAAAAGATGAGTTTTCCTCTTTATATACATTTTCATTATCAAGAACATATACATCCGACAATTCAGAATAAAAAACATATTTACTGTTAACTGAAATAAAATCCACTCCATTTAATTCTGCTATTATTTTAGCTTCATCACCATCTTTTGAAAGTAATATATTTTTTCCATCTATATATGCCAACAAATTACCATTCTGGCATACATATTTTCCTTGAAGAACCCCCTCATCAACACTGTATACGTTAACATTCTGTCTCTGTTTTTTCAAATTACAACCTGTAGATATAATACAGAGCATCAGAGAAAATATTATAATTAATCTTTTTTTCATATCAACTTCCCTCTACATATTCTGTTTTTACCTTTTTTCTTCTTTTTTTATTCCAATAATATTTATTATCGAACTATTATCATAAGCTGCAACCGCACTTTTTATTGAGCTATATTTATTTCCAGTTAAATTCGATTCAAAAGTATTGTGTATATAATATACCTTATTTCCATCTTCTTCTACTTCACACGTAATACTCATAGTATGAACAGCACTCATAATATCATATTGATCATTATAAACTGTCACAATAAATGTCTCATATTCTTCTTGAAGTTCTTCGACTTTCTTATCATTTTCTGCATCTTTACCACGAATAGTCTTAATTTTATAACCTTCTCCAATTAAATATTCTTCCAAAAACTCTGGAGACGTTCCCCAATCGCCATTAAACACAAGCCCCCTTGCTTCAAAAGTAGCTAATAATTCAGGGAAATCATGTCTCGGATTTTCATCATCTAACGCAACAAAAGCATTAATCGATGATGCGTTGATACGCCGTTATATCTCCCATTTTTACCTCCAATATCATTCAGAAATATTGTTTTAATCCCATTTTGTGTTTTTTTATACTTTCCCGTCATTCAACAGATAAAATATGTTAAAATTATAAACTTTTATCACTGTAAAATCAAGTACAAATGGGGATTTTGCACAACTGCTATGTCAGTAATTTATGCATTATTTTCAATTCATGATCATTGCTATATAATTTTTAATTTTTCCTTTTTACGTATTCGTTTTTTAGAATCTTTTTTTAATAATCTTTTCCCTTTTATTTAACCAAGCTCATCATTTTACCATTCAGTTTTCCATTAAAAATATGGTCAGATCAGTTTTTTTACATTATATTTTCATATTGTTTTCAAGCAAAAAAAGATGACTGCGCTTCTATATTTACAGTCATCTTTTTTCTATCCCTTTAACTCGTACTTTAATTTTCATTTATTATTTTTTAGGCCACTGGAATTCATAACATTCATCACCTTGCCATCCATGACTAGGTTTTTCTGCATTTGCTCCTGCATATTTGCTGATATATTGACTCTTAAATAAGGACTCGTTAAATTTACAGCCTTTCTGAATTACTGAATAACAACATCTACCCTGACCATTAAACGTAAGAATATATCCTTCTGCATTCTGTCTTATATAAAGCTGATCCTGCGGCAAACCGTATTTGTAAAGCCATTCAAAAAATAACTTGTAAGCTCCCTGGCCTCTGCTATTCATATAAGTTCTTCCACTAAGATTTCCAGATCCATATCCTTGTCCCTGAATGATAAGATATTTTCCAAGTGCACCAGAACTAACGCTGACTCCGTCTTTAAATGCATATACACCGCCATTATTAGTTCCGTCTTTATATACGATAATAAGAAGAACTAAGTCATCTGGCATCTCTATTACACCTTCATTTAAAGCACCAGCAAATGCATCATAGATGGCTCTTGCATTCTGAATGTCAACTGCGGCTCTTGATTTATTTATATATCTGATCAATGCAGGTGCAAGTCCTGCAGAAAGAACTGCTATAATAGCTACAACGACCAGTAATTCTGTTAAAGAAAAACCTTTATCTTTTCTAGTCATAAAACTACCTCCAGCCTCAATAGGATCATTTTGTTAAAGTATAGCATTTAGGCTGTGTATGTTATGTGAATTAAGAATAGATAAGCAATTCTTTCACACTTATTTCAAATAACTTATATTACCTTATGCAAGCCCCCCCGTGGCTTTTGCTCGTTGCCTGGCGGTTCGATGTCGGGCAATCATAAAAAAAAGTTGCAACGATAATAATCATTGCAACTTAATGACCTATAAATAATATACCATAGATAGAGTTCTTTTATTTTTTACCAGTTAAACTCTACGCTTTCTTCTGTTGTCCAGCCAAAGTTTGGTTTTGAGCATCCTCTTGCTCCATGTAAAGCTACAAATTCTTCAAGCTTAGCATTAGTAATCGTTCTTTCAACGGGAACAACACTATAACTTACCTGACCAACTCCATTAATAGTGACAACAAAGCATGTAGCTTTCTGTTTAGTCCAAAGATCACCTTCTGTGTAACCATACTTTGTAAGCCACTCAAAGAAACCTGTATAAGTCTTCCACTTACTATAAAGATCTGAACCAATCTTTAAATTATCAATAGCCTGCTGATCATTTTGCTTTACACCATCTCTGTAAACAAAAACGTCGCCGCCTTTTGAATTTGTTGCACCAGTCATAAAAGGCTGTCCTTTTCGTCCTACAATAAGAACAATGATCGCATCCTGATTCATCTCTACATCTGCATCATTAAGTCCTAAAATAAATGCATTCGCCATACCTCTGGCATTCTCCATATCTACCTGCGCTCTGGCTTTATTAATGTATCTAATAAGCATTGGTGTAAGCGCAGCAGCTAACACTGCCATAATAGCTATAACTATTATAAGCTCTACTAAAGAAAAACCTTTATTTTTCTTCACTTTCATTTTCCTCCAATATAAAGTTTATTCATCCCTCTCACCGGACAATTGAATTATAACACCATTAAATATGAATTTCATTAATTATTTTCATTTTTTTAAATTTTTGTTCATAGTACATTAACTCTCTATTTACATCGTGTTCATAGTTTGTTCATATTTGCCAAGCAAATTTTCTAAACATTTTTTTTACCCAAATTAGCAAATGTCTCAGCATGTACAATTCCAAATAAAAAATACCCTTACCACTCTATAAATATAAAGTATAAGGGTATTGGAATGCTTTTTTTAATTCTTATTTAGATTTCTGCATCGTCCCAGTTTGTATAAACATCCTGAACATCATCATCATCCTCAAGAAGATCTATGATTCTCTGAATCTTCT
>CAMKMR010000228.1 GCA_946413945.1 uncultured Lachnospiraceae bacterium
AGCAACTTCAGCATTTACTATGCAGGTGGTAAAGAAAGAGCATATGACCTGCGGAATGAGTCTTAATTCTATGCTTTCCAGTGCGGCTTCACTGGCAGGAACAGGAGCAGCAGGTGTGATTATTGCTACAACAGGTGTTTCAACTGCAATGATGATTGATGTAGCAACATTCGTAGTGGCAGCAGTACTTATAGATGCTATGAAGACTGGACTAGCAGCACAGAAGGAAGTAGCAGAGGCATCTATCCAGAAAAATTCATCAGATGATAATAAAGAACAGAGTAAACTTGAATTCTTTTTAGATGGCTTCAAATATGTAGCAAGTTCCCGCGTTATCTGTAATTATGGTCTGCTTGCAGTTGCACTTAACTTTATGCTTATTCCTATAAATGCACTTCAGGCACCAATTGCCAGTGAGATATTCCACATGGGTGGAGAAATCCTTAGTATTGCGGGCGCATTTGCAGCAATAGGTGGAATTGCAGGATCAGCACTTGTTCCATTCCTTTCACAGAAGTTCTCACCACTTAAGATGATAATTCTTGGAACAGCTGCTCTCGGTGCCGGAATGCTTGGAATTGCTTGTGGCGGATTCTTTGATGGAAATAGCATCGCTTGTTATGTGGATGTAGCAGCATCATTTTTTATCATGATGGTAGCAGCATCAATTATCGGTGGAACTATAAATATTCAATTTATGAAAAATGCTGATCCTAAGTATATTGCAAGAGCAGCCGCAGTAATGGGCGCTTGTGGAGCGGCATGTATGCCTGTTGGATCAATACTGTTAAGCGCAGTAGTAGCAAAGGTAAGTACAGAGTCGATCCTTATCTTCTGCGTGATTTTTGCAGTAGCTATTTTGGCAGTATTAGCACTTGTAAAGCCACAGATGGAAATTGAGGAAGGTTCACTTGGAATAAAAGGCGAGAAATTCTCAGCAAGTTTAGGATAAAATCTTTCATTGAAAGAGTTGAAGGAATTGAAGGAGTTTGCAATGCAGCTAAAGCTTAATGAAAACATCAAGAAATACCGAAAGAGTATGGATTTAACGCAGGAAGAATTGGCAGAAGCTTTTGGAGTTACTGTTGGAGCAGTGTCAAAATGGGAAAGTGGAAGCAATGTACCAGATATTCTGACGCTTATGCAACTTGCAGATTTTTTCAGTATCTCTGTTGATGTTCTTTTGGGATATAGCATGTCTTCTAAAAATGTGGATGATATTTCAGATAGGCTGGACGCTCTTTTGCACGAGGATAAATATGACGAGGCTATTTCTGAGGCAGAAAAAGCGTTAGTGAGATATCCTGGTAATTTTAAGATTCTTACAAACTGTGCAGACACATACCACGTGGTTTCAACGATAAAAGATTCTAAGGCTTACCGAAAAAAAGCTATTGAGCTGTATGAATCTTCCCTGCGTTATGTTTCACAGAGTGACAATCCCGATCAGAAAGCTTTTAATATCAGATTTGATATAGCAACACTTGAGGGGCGGGAAAATCCGGAGAAATCCCTTGAGGAGTTCAAAAAGATAAACTACCAGGGCATAGCGGACATTAATATTGCTAACATACTGAGAATGACTGGCAAACCAGATGAAGCAATGGAGACCTACACTAAAGTTCTGGTCTCTATTTTGATTAAAGTTCTGCAGTTTGCCACTGAAATGTTTATGGTGTTGGTTGCCATGGATAACACCAAGGATTATAAAGAAGCCTGCGAGCTCATGGACTGGTTCATGACCATAGTTGATGCAACTAGCACGAATAGACGCCAGAACAGCTATCTTTCCAAGATGAAGATTATGGGGCTAATATTTAAAGCGCTGGTTCTTTCATGCCAAAAAAAATATGATGACATGGAAGTCTGCATTGATACAGCTTTGGAGATTGCCAAGGAATACGATAAAAATCCTTCAAATGATTTTTCCGACAAAATTAAATTCTGGCACGGGGGCAAAGATTATCACATATCTCTTTATGATGCGTTTGGCGTCGGTGCCGTGGCAGGTATCGACAATCTTTTTTCCATGGGACCTAAAGTGCTTCCTGATAAAGTCATAAAGAAGATGGAAACAGCTCTGGAATATTGGAATAAAATAAAAGTAGATTAAAGTGGTTTTTGATAAACACAACATCAATTGCAACTTGAACATCCTAAAATGCAACTTGTGCAAATATGAAGATATAAGAAATCCTTTTCTGATAAAGTAAAAGCATCTTAAGAAAAGGAGCACAAACAAATGAAAAAGAACGCAATCGTTAAGGTAGTAAAAATCACATTAGGAGTAGTTGCAGCACTGATAGTAGTTGGCTCATTCGTAATGGCAAAGCTGGTTACAGATGGAGTGTTTTATCAGAATAAAAACAATGATACTCAGGCCAATTCAGTTAAGCAGCTTGCAATCTACGGTTATGATCTTGACGGATTTAACAATGCATATAAGGGTGAAGAGATTTCAGTTACAGCTGAGGATGGAAATGTTGTTCCTGGAACATATTTTGATATGGACAGTGACAAGTGCGTAATACTTGTACACGGAGCCGGCGGCGACAGAGTGTCAACTTATCCTCTTGCACAGCAGTATATTGAGAGAGGTTATGACGTAATTGCTTTTGACGACAGAGGTCATGGTTTAAATTCTGATAAAAAGGTAACTTTCGGAGTTAATGAGATGCGTGACGTTAAAGCTCTTGTGAAGTATGCAAGAGAGACTCTCGGAAGCACAGAGGTTATTGTTCACGGCCAGTCAATGGGCGGAGAGGTTACAGCAGTTTATGCATCAAACGTAACTCCTGGAACAGCAGAGGCAGCAGATGCAGTAATTTGCGACAGCCCAGTTCCAGGTATGGAATACATGATAAGAAGCGTCATTGCAGATGACGACCCACAGGAAATGGATTCATTTGTGACATCTTACTTTGTCGAAACAGGTAAGCTTTATTCAAATCTTTTCTATCATGTTAACTGGGATAAGGGTGATACAATAAAGGTCGTAGCAAACGACCAACTTCCTACACTCATCATTGTTTCAGAAAAGGATGATGTTTGTCTTCCAGAGATGGTTGAAGAAGTATATGATAATGTTGGAAGTGCAGAAAAGAGCATTGCTTATGTAAACAGTGCACACATAGAAGGAGTTATTGATGATCCTGCAGGATATATGGAATATGTTGAGAATTTCCTTGCTAATGCCGGATTATAAAAAGGGTATGAAGTTAAATTTATTTGAGGATAAGAATAATGTAGATGAGCATGTGGATGTGTATTTTTCAAATATGCGTCCACAGATTAAGCAGATAATAGATATCGTTAAGTCTGACAGACTTTCCCTCTCAGGGCGACCTGCGGATGAAGATATTGACGATGGAGAAGAGATATTAATCGATCCAAAAGAAGTATATTATCTGGATTACGTTGACAGAAAACTTTTTATGTACACAGGAAACGGAGTCTATCGCATAATGAAAACTCTCGCTGAGTGTGAGGAGCTTCTTTGTAACTATGGATTTGTAAGAGTTTCTAAGTCTAATCTCATAAACATATTCAAGATAAAACAGCTAAAGCCTGACCTTAACATGAAGGTATATGCCTATTTTGACAATGGAGAGAGAATTTGTGTCAACAG
>CAMKMR010000229.1 GCA_946413945.1 uncultured Lachnospiraceae bacterium
AGACAAACGTTCTTGCTCTGCAAAATCCTCATGAAGATCAATTTTAAACTCTCGCATGGTTCCAAGAAGAAGGTTTTTTTGTGCGGAGCCGTTTGAGCGATTAACAAAATCTGTTACACAGTTCTGCAATTTATAGTACAAATATGTTGGCAGGACAACCGAAGTGTCTGGTTTTACGATAGCGACGCTCTTCTGGAAAGTTGTTTTATATGTTTCGGGAATATCCTTTACTAAAGCCATTCTACCGATTGTTCCGCTATTTGTTATCAGGATATCGTTTGGCTCAAGTTGAGTCCTTTTATGTGTTTCGAAAAAAGCCCTTTCTGATATTTGTCTTGCATTAGTGTAGTCAACTATACCGTTATTAACATCTTTGCAGCTAACAAAATAATATCCTGAATTCTCAGCTGGCTCACAATCACCATGCTTTCCGTCTGTTATATTTAGAGTTACTTCTCGAAGTGTAACCGTCTTCATATTCCCATCTCCTTCATATTCTGTGAGATGATCTCCATTAGTCTATTACTTTCTGCCTGAAGGGATAATAACTCCTCATGGATCTCTTCCATACGCTCATGGAAATCTACGCCATCATCCTCAACTGGTGCAACGCCAACATAGACTCCAGGTGTCAGCGACCACCCCTTGCCCTCTATCTCAGCCCGGTCTGCGATCTTGCAGAGACCAGAAACATCCTTGTACTCTCCGTCACCGAATTTGCTATAAAGCCAGACCGCCTCTTTGGCAATGGAAAGCTGCTCTTCGTACTCAGCTATTTTCTCATCATATCCAGCCTGCACCTTTTTCTTATCCTTCTTAGCAGCACTTTCCACTGCTACCTTAGCTTCACCTCGCAATGCTGCTATCTTTTCTTCCTGATTATGAAGCAATTCTTCAAAGGCTCCATCTCCCAGAACAGTGTGATACTCTTCAAGAAGAGCTTTATAATTTTCCACCTCACCACGATAAAGCCAAACAATGGCATTCAAATTCTTAAGTTGCCATTCACTCCATTCATTTAAGGTGCGATCTACAACTGTAAAATAGTTTCTGGCATCTATAAAGAGTACTTTATCCTTCAGCTCATCTGCCTTTCCTTTATCAAAGAACCATAAGCTGCAAGGAAGACTCTTTGTATAAAAGAAATTATTCCCAACACTTATCATTACATCAACATGGCCTGTTTTGATTAGTTTTTCGCGGATGTCCTTATCTTTACCCTTATTGCTGTCTGTTGCAGACGAAGCCATAACAAATCCGGCCCTGCCCGTTTCGTTCAAATATGCATAGAAATATGAAATCCACAAATAATTTGCATTTCCAATCTCTCCAGCGTCATTTACACCAGGAAGTCCAAATGGAAGTCTCCCCGCATCTGAAGCTCCTTTCGCCTTTACTTTATCTACATTGAAAGGTGGATTTGCCATCACATAGTCACAACAACCAGCAAGATTATGTGCGTCGTGATAAAAAGAATTGGCATCGTCTCCAGATTTGATAACACCGGTTAACCCATGGACCGCCATATTCATAAGACAGAGCTGAGCATTATACTCCACTTTCTCCTGACCATAGAATGTCATTGCCTTATTTGCTGACATACCCTTACTGTTGACGAAATCACCGGACTGTACAAACATACCGCCGCTGCCACAGGCAATGTCCGCCAGCACGCCAGAGGTTGGTTCCAAAATATTTACAATCATTTTTACCAGCGACTTTGGTGTAAAAAACACACCATCATCAGAAGCCACTGCTGGAGCAAACTTACTGAGGAAGTATTCATAGATTCGACCGATAACATCACCGCCAACTTCATCAAGAGCATTGTTGTTAAATATTCTAAGAAGCTCATCCAGCAAATCGTCCGAAAATATGGTGTAATCCTTAGGAAGGACACCTGCCAGCTGCTCAGACTGTGCCTCTACCAGCTCCATCGCATAATTAACAACATCGCCCAAGCTGTTCAAAGGCTGACCACTCGCATTCACAAGATTTGCCTTCTTGATATCGTCCGGCAGATTTACTAGATAGGAATACTGTGCCTCCTTCGGCAGATACAGCGCACTCTTCTCTGCAAAATCGGAAGCCTCTACTGGCATAACACGGCCATTCCTTACTGGCCTGCCTTTTAGTATCTCTTCCTCAACCTTCTTAAATCTGCTATATGCATATCTCAGAAACAGCAGACCCAGTACGGGCATGCAGTACTGTTGCGATGTTAATTTGGATCCTTGTCTTAATAAATCTGCGGCTTCCCACAAATCAGACTCTAATTTTTTTATTGCTTTGTTATCCATCTATGCCTCCTTCAGTAATAGCACTTACTGTTGAACCAGCTCTTAATTTAATTATATTATATGGAGTATAAAGATTCCTTGAATATTTTGTATCGAGATAAAGATATTAACCATGGGGCAAATAATGATATGGGTAATACTTTTGTTTTTGTGGATATTCAGGCAATAAAAAAGTTCCTGGCCATGTACCTCACAAGCAATACATGACCAGGATTATCTTTATCTTCTCTTCATTGCCCAAGCCCGTATACCTGAAAAGATCAGGAATAGGCTTATTTGAAGCGCAAAAAGGTTTATAGGTGTTATTCCCTTTATCACTCCCGAAAGGAATATGGTGAATGCCAGGACAGTTATAGCGATGATCACAGTGTATCTGTCACACTGCTTCGCCTTCATATACCTCACATACGTGATTATGAGGCTATAGATCGTTAGGAACACTATTCCGATTGCGATAACTGATATGAGTATCAGCAGCACCCAAAATACGATACCGGCAACTGTAGGATTCGGTATGAACTGACTTATACCGGCTACAGTGTGACCGAAGCCAATCACATCCACGACAAACCCTATAAGAGTGTTCCACAAGTTCACGAAGAACTGTATAGCATCAGTCATTATCTCAGGAGTAGTTATCACCTTCAGTGCAGTTGCAATCACAGCATAGAAGAGTACTATCGTGAATTCCGCCTGATGCCTTATCGTCAACTTCTTGTACTTGTCTGCGGTTGCCTGCTCTCTTAACTGAGACATATGCCAGATGTGCTCTTCCTTGCGCTTGAATTCCGCTTCAAGATCATGACGGAGACCCTCAGTAAGGATCTCCGCCTCTTTCGCTATCTCTTGTGACAGTTCTGATTCTTGTCGCTCTATCTCAGCTTCCCGGTTATCGAGTTCCTCCTCTTTCCCTTCGAGGTCGGCTCTTATCTGTTCCGCTTCGCTTCGGGCTTTCTGGGCTTCTGCCATCGCCTCTTCGCTCCTCACGCGATCCCCTTCGACCAGACTCTGGTCTTTCAGCTTCTTGTTCAGCGATACTATCGTGTCGCTTTTCTTCTGAAGCTCGTTCCTTAGTGTCGAGTTCTCTGAGGAAAGCTTCGATATATTCGTTAGTGCTTCGAAGTTCGCCTTCTGCTTCTCCTCCAGCTCCGCCTGCAAACTCTCCAGCATAGTTAGCATTTCTTCGAGCTTTGAGTCGTTCGAATCGTTCGTAGACATTTGCTTTTACCTCCTTGATCATGTTTTTAAGTTCGATAATTCGGTTATCTGTTCTTGCAATCGCTTGTTCTGTGTCG
>CAMKMR010000230.1 GCA_946413945.1 uncultured Lachnospiraceae bacterium
CCCACATTGTTTAGTACATTTTCCTTTGTGAAGCCTTTGTTTATGCGGTTTTTATTAAAAAAATGTAGTTGATTTTATGTAAATTTATAATTATTCATATTAAAGAAATTTTAAAAAAATCATTAGTGGGGATTTTATGGACAACCTTATCGACGAATACATCTCATTTTTAAAAACAAATAAACATTCAAGTATTAATACTCTTCAGTCTTATAAGAGAGATCTTATTAAATTAAGGGATTATTATCTTTCGAGAGATATAAAGGACGTAAATGATGTAAATGCTACATCACTTAACTCCTATGTATTATTTCTTGAGGACAGCGGAATGAGTTCTGCTACAGTATCAAGAAATATTGCAAGTATACGTTCGTTTTTTATTTATCTTTTAGGAAGAGGTAAGGTTAAATCTAATCCTACTGAAACTATTAAGGCTCCAAAAGTTGAAAAGAAAGCTCCGGAAACTCTTTCTGTTGATGAAGTTGATCTGCTTTTAAGTCAGCCTGAAGGTGATTCTCCAAAGGCTTTAAGAGATAAGGCTATGCTTGAACTCTTATATGCGACGGGACTTAGGGTTACAGAACTTATTAATTTAAAGACAAGTAATGTAAATATTGCTCTTGGCTTTATAGAATGTAGTGATAATGGAAAGAGCAGGATTATTCCGATTGATAATCAGGCTAAGGCTGCTCTTATCAGATATATAGAAGAAGTACATCCTGTAATCTGTAATGGTTCAGATTATCTTTTTACAAATATGAAGGGCGGAAGCATGTCGAGACAGGGTTTCTGGAAGTTGCTAAAATCTTATGCTAAGATGGCAGGTATAGATAAAGATATAACTCCTCATACCATCAGACATTCGTTTGCATCTCATATGGTTAATAATGGAGCGGATCTAAGAGCGGTTCAGGAAATGCTCGGACATTCAGATATTTCTACTACTCAGATTTACTTGAGAAGTAAGGAAAGACATCTTAAAGAAGTATATGAAAAAGCTCATCCAAGAGCTATGATCTAGAGAGTTATTAAAAGCTCATCCAAGAGCTATGATCTAGAGGGTTATTAAAAGCGGGCAGATTTAATTTTATCTGCCTGTTTTTATTATGTAAAAAATGTGTTACAATTTAGTGCATTAAAGTAAAAAAGGATGGGAGAATATAAAAAATGGCAGGATCGATATTTGGTACTTTATTTAAAGTTTCTACCTGGGGGGAATCTCATGGCGCTGGAGTTGGTGTTGTTGTTGATGGATGTCCTGCAGGGCTCAGTATAAATGAAGAATATATTCAGTCATTTCTGGATAGAAGAAAGCCGGGACAGTCTGAGTTTACTACTAAGAGAAATGAAGCTGACCAGGTTAAGATCATGTCGGGGGTATTTGAAGGTAAAACTACAGGTACACCTATAGCACTTGAAATCTTTAATACATCTCAGATTTCAAAGGACTATTCAAATATAAAAGATGTCTATAGACCGGGGCATGCAGACTATGGATTTGAAACAAAATATGGTTTCAGAGATTATAGAGGCGGCGGCAGATCTTCTGGCAGGGAGACAGCGGCGAGAGTAGCGGCTGGTGCTATAGCTATTAAGCTTTTATCTGAAATGGGCATAAGCTTTACAAGTTATGTAAGTAAAGTTGGACCGGTCGAGATCGATTATTCAAAGTTTGATAAAGATGAGATAAATAAGAATTCTCTTTATATGCCTGATAAGGATGCGGCTAAAGAAGCTGCAGGCTATCTTTCTAAACTTATGGAAGAAAGAGACTCTTCAGGGGCGGTTGTAGAAACTGTTATAAAAGGGCTTCCTGTTGGCCTTGGAGAACCTGTATTTGATAAGTTAGATGCTAAATTAGCTCAGGCTATCTTTTCAATCGGGGCAGTAAAAGGATTTGAGATAGGAGATGGCTTTAAGGTTGCTTCTTTAAAAGGTTCTCTTAACAATGATCCCTTCAGGATGCTTGATGGAAAAGTTGTCAAGGAAACAAATCATTCGGGTGGTACTTTAGGTGGATTTAGTGATGGAGCTCCTTTAGTATTAAGAGCTGCATTTAAACCGACTCCTTCAATCTATCAGCCTCAAAAGACAGTAAATAATTCAGGTGAGGAAGTAGAGATTGAGATAAAGGGAAGACATGACCCGATAATCGCGCCAAGAGCAGTTGTTGTAGTTGAAACTATGTCAGCCCTTGTTATTGCAGATCTTTTGCTTATTAACTGTTGTTCAAGACTTGATAATATAAAAAAAATATATAGCTTAGATTGATAGCTTAGACTTCACTTAAATTCACATAGCTTAGATCAATTTAAATTCAGACTTGCAATTGAGTTTATCTTCTGTTAATATATACGAAGCCTTTACTTAGCAGTTGGACAACTCCGACCGCTGCTCAGTGAATGGATTTACAATAAAACAAGGAGGAAACAAAAATGATTACAAAGGAAATGAAGGCAGAACTTGCTGCAAAGTACGGCAAAGATGCAAACGACACAGGTTGTCCTGAAGTTCAGATCGCTATTCTTACAGCAAGAATAAATGATCTCAACGTTCACTTCGCTTCTCATCCACATGATCATCACTCAAGAAGAGGTCTTCTTAAGATGGTAGGTCAGAGAAGAAACTTGCTTGGATACCTTAAGGATAAGGACATCGAGCGCTACAGAGCAATCATCGCTAAGCTTGGTCTTAGAAAATAATTTAAGATACAAGTTCACAACGTTTAAAAATATCGAAAACACACTAAAAAAACGAGGGACGAGCAGAAGGCATGCTGCTTGTCTCTTTTTTTTTACGTGAAATCTATTCAATTTACATAGCTCTTATGATATTATTGGTATGGAAACTTGATCAAAATGTATTGTGATAAAACTAAAAAACATCTGATCAAGATGTATTATGGTAAATCTAAAAACATCTGATCAAGATTAGTTATGCTAGATCAAAAGTGTGATAATGATCGAGGGAGGAATATTAAATGAATATAAATGGTTCAACAACAGTTCTTGGTATTTTCGGTAATCCTATTAAACATACATTTTCTCCGGATATTCACAATTATCTTTCTAAAAAACTGGAATTAAATAATATATATGTTCCATTTCCTGTGACAGACATTGAAGAAGCAGTGAAAGGGGCATTTTCAATGGGAATAAAGGGCCTTAATGTTACTGTGCCATTTAAAGAAGCTGTTATGCCTTTCCTTTCATGTATTGATGAAGATGCAAAAAGGATCGGGGCAGTTAATACGCTTGTAAGAACTGATAAGGGTTTTAAAGGCTTTAATACTGACATGCCTGGACTTGGAAGAGCACTTCGTTCTTATAACGAAGCGCTTGAAGGAAAAAATGTCATTATCCTTGGGGCTGGTGGAGCTGCAAGAGCGGTTGCTTATCTTGCTCAGAAGGAAAATGCTTCTTCCATCTACCTTGTTAACCGTACTTTTGATAAGGCAAAAAATCTTTGCGATGAAATAAATGAACTCTTTGGAAACGAAAAAATAGTGCCGGTTGCAGCAGCTGAATATAGTCTTATCCCAAAGGCTGATTACACTATGATCCAGTGTACTTCATTAGGCCTTAA
>CAMKMR010000231.1 GCA_946413945.1 uncultured Lachnospiraceae bacterium
ATCGGTCTTGAAGTTGATTAAGGATTTGAGTGCATATTATACGACTTTAGGGTTATTATGTGAAAAGTTCCCTAAAATACTTTATTATCGTCTTAGTAACATTTTCAAGTTAGTTAATTAGAGCTTTTTAGAGAGGATTTGATTTAAGAAATGACAGAAATAATAAAGAGACTTGATAATACTGCGCATGACTTTGTACTTAAGCAAAATGAAACACACATTGAATATCTCTTACCTATGGATAAAGATAAACTCTTATTTTTAAATGAAAAGGCTGAGTTATTTGATGTGATATATGTAAATGATTGTCCGGCTGGCTTCTGCATAGCGCTTAGAGAGGGCGTAGAAGAATATGACATTAAAGGTTATAAGGAATTCTCAAAGTATTATTCAAAATATTTATATGTCGACACGATAGTTATAGATGAAAGATTTCAAGGAATGGGCCTGGGAAGAAAGTTATATCAAAATGTATTTAACTTGGCTGAAAAATCAGGCGTAGAGGGAGTTACAGCTGTAATAACAACAATGCCATGTAACGAGGCAAGCTTTAAATTTCATGAAAAAATGGGATTTCATGAAATTGGAGAGTTGTTGCTTAGAGGTGGCAGTGTAAAAGCTTCGCAGTGGGTGAAAGAGCTTGAGGCGGGAGAAGAAAATATTTGAAATAAATGAGGTTGGTTTTTAGCTGTGATATAATATAGAGGGTTAATTGGATTCTTAAATGTCACGGGAGAAAGTTATAGAAATCTTTCTCTTAAATATGAAATCAGGAGGAGAAAAAATGGAAAGAGGAGCTAAAAGAATCCTTATTTGTCCATACTGTAAGAGTAATGATATTACAGTGAATATGGTCCAAGAACGAACAATACAGGGAAAGGGTAAAATATATGTTTCGGATAATGTTAATCCATTAAAACCTTTTACGCATACTAACATTAAGTCTGCTCCTGTTGAGAGTACAAATATGTATGGTAACAAATATCAATGTCAATCATGTGGAAGGGTATTTGATAAGGTTGATGAGGTTTGGGATAGATAAATGTATTTTATCTAAGCATTGGTTTCATTTTGGCATATAGAATTAAATAAATTTACTAGCAGAATTAAAGACTATAACTTACCAAAGAGAATTAGATTAACCAGAATAAATATAAAGGAATTGTAAAAGTTACCTATGAACGCAAATGAAGTTTTAAAATATTATTTTGGATATGAATCATTTAAAACAGGGCAGGAAGAAATAATAGGGGCGATTCTTGCGGGAAATGATGTGCTGTCGATCATGCCTACCGGGGCAGGAAAATCCATATGTTATCAGGTGCCGGCCTTGATCTTACCGGGAATCACTATAGTTATATCACCGCTTATCTCTCTTATGCAGGATCAGGTAAAAGCCTTGAATGAAGCAGGGATACATGCGGGTTATATTAATTCGTCGTTATCTGAAACGCAGATTATGAAAGTCTACTCTTTAGCTCAAGAAGGAAAATTTAAAATATTATATGTTGCTCCAGAACGACTTGAAAGTTGCGAATTTAGAAGCTTTGTCGAAAATGTGGAGATATCAATGGTCACTGTGGATGAAGCACATTGCATATCTCAGTGGGGACAGGACTTTAGACCAAGTTATCTTAAGATAATCGATTTTATTGATAGTTTAAGGAATAGACCTATCGTCAGTGCGTTTACAGCGACAGCCACGGAGGAAGTAAAGACAGACATAGCCTATGTACTGAAACTAAAGAATCCGAAAGTGGTTGTTACAGGATTTGACCGTGAAAACCTTTATTATGATGTAAAAAAACTAAAGAATAAAGATGGTTATGTCCTTGATTATATAAAGAGTCATCCAAACGAGAGTGGGATCATTTACGCTGCAACTAAAAAAAGAGTGGATGATCTATTTGAGTTGCTTTTGGGCAGTGGCATTTCAGCTGCAAAATATCACGCAGGCATGAGTAATGAAGATAGAAAAAATAATCAGAATGATTTTATTTTTGACAGGGTGCAGGTTATAGTTGCCACAAATGCATTCGGAATGGGAATCGATAAATCAAATGTCAGATTTGTGATCCATTACAATATGCCGCAGAGTATGGAAAATTATTACCAGGAGGCCGGGCGTGCAGGAAGAGACGGTGAAGCAGCGCAGTGCATTCTGCTTTTTTCACCTCAGGATATAGTGATAAATAAATATCTCCTTGAACATAAAGAGTTTGCCGATGTTTCTTATGAAGATATAAATCTTATCATGGAAAGAGACATAAGAAGACTTCAGATCATGGAAGGCTATTGTAAAACGTCGGAGTGCCTTAGGAATTATATTCTTGATTATTTTGGAGAGAAGAGAAATGAACCATGCGATAATTGTGGAAACTGTAATAAAGATTTTAAAGAAATCGATATGACAGAGGAAGCCAAAACTGTCATTAATTGTGTATGGGAAGCTAAAGGCAGATTTGGCTTAAATATAATCACAGGGACCCTTCTTGGCGCAAACACAGCCAGAATTAGAGAGCTGGAAACATTTAAATATAAAACATATAAAGCGCTTGAAAAATGTAACGAAGAAGATTTAAGGCTGCTTATAAATCAGCTGATATTAAAAGGTTACATTTGCCAGACAGCGGATAAATATAGTGTTTTACAAATGGGAAATATTGAGCCACTTAGGGATCCGTCTACAAGGATCATGATCCGTAAAAGTACTGAAAGCGAAAATGAAACTGAAACTACGAAAAAGCGACGTAGTAAAAAGACTGATGTTCTTACAAAGGCTGGATATGATCTATTTGAAAGACTTCGCATGCTTCGTTTAACGATCGCAAGTGAAGAGGGACTGCCACCATATATAATTTTTAATGATAAAACATTGATCGATATGGTGATAAAAACTCCGCTTGATAGAGCTCAAATGTTAAATGTATCCGGTATAGGCGAGGCAAAGTTCAGTAAATACGGCGAAAGATTTATTGAGGCAGTAAGAGAATTTGTGGATGAAAATCCTGGGGCGGTAACATTTATCAGCGATAGCAAAGATGATGAGGCGGGGATTATTAGCAGCGACAGCGAAAATGCTGCAGCTTCTCGGCGTGGAACTAAAAGAAAGACAAAGAAAACTAAAGAAGCTTTTTACTTAAATCCAGAAGATAAGAATAAGTTTAAATATAAGGATCTATGCAATGTAATCGAAATAAGGGATGAGCTAAAAAGAATATCTTCGGCAGAGAACATTAAACAATTATTTGGAACGGATATTTTCAGGTTTTTAACAGATTTAGGATATGTAAATGAAGTCCTGACGGATGGAAGGCTGGTAAAACAAGCTACAGAGACGGGCATTTCAAAAGGTATTATTTCAGTAGAAAAAATAAGTGAAAAAGGAACCGTCTACGAAGTGCTGATGTATCCCGCAGAAGTACAAAAAGAGATAGTGGCACACTATGTTGGGAAGAGAGAAGAAATACAGTAGCGAGATATTGTAATGGGAACAGGAATGCATAAAGAGTTCGATAAGGTGATGAAGAAGCACCTTAATTCTTCAATGGTAGAGGGAAGGCTGTACGCTCCAGA
>CAMKMR010000232.1 GCA_946413945.1 uncultured Lachnospiraceae bacterium
TTTACTTTACTAAGCTTATCTTCAAGGGCACTGATTGTTTCCTCTGTTGCAAACGGAAGCAGCTGAATGATAAAACCTCCGGCATGTTCTACTGTATTGTCCTTTGTCATAAGGACTCCAAGTCCTACAGATGTAGGTATCTGTTCGCTGGCCGCAAAATAATATGTAAGATCTTCTGCTATTTCTCCAGATACAAGCTGAGTCTGTCCCACATATGGATCCTTTAAACCAAGATCTTTGATAACCGAAAGACTTCCATGTCCTATCGCTCCACCTACATTAAGATGCTTAGCCTCATTTGCAGGAAGATCAACCACTGGATTATATATTATTCCCTTTACCTCTGCCTTTGCATTTGCTGTTACAGTAAGCCCCTTAGCTGGTCCATCACCCTTAATCTGCAGAGTAACAACATCGGTATCATTTTTACACATAGAACCGATCATTGCCCCGGCTGTAAGAAGTCTGCCTAAAGCCGCTGTACATATAGGACTTGTCTCATGTATCCTTCTTGATTCTTCGCAGATATCCTTTGTATATGCTGCAAAAAATCTAACTTCATTGTTATACGCCATTCCTCTGATAATATGATCTTTCATTTTGTACCTCTTTAATCTTTTTACTTTTTTTCTTTTATTATCTATTATTACTGCTATTTATCTTATTTCAGCTATTTCGCTTATTTCACTTATTTCAGCTATTTTTCTTATTTCAGCTATTTCGCTTATTTCACTTATTTCAGCTATTTTTCCCTGTGTTTAATCTCACTATTTTCATGTTATTCACTCATACAATGCCATGTATTTTTCCATGTCGTCCCAAGACTTGCCTTTTTCTCTAGCTATCACAGTTATCCTGTCGGATTTTTCTGTCACTTCATTTTTGCTGGTCCCATCATAGGCTTTAACAAATACCAGCCCGGCCTCACTAATAAGTTCCTTTATTTCTTCTAAAGAATAAGCCCTCTGGCAATGAAGTTCGTCATGTCTTTCATATAAAGCACAAGGCTCATCCTTATAATCAGATGCATTTATCTCTTTTACATCAGCTACATCTTCCGGATCTTCTTCATCCTCTAGTTTGATAAATAGCGTAAGATAAAGATTGTTGATCTTTTTTTCGCTATTATATTCATTTTCCCAGATAAAGCTTACATCATCCCTTGTTTCTGCAATAGTCTTTTCTCCTACAGTCTCTTTATAATAATGCTCTGTATGAAAATCAAATATAAATGTTCCTTCCGGATCCAGATAATTATTCACAAGCTTAAATGTCTTTAAAAGATCACTTTTTTCTATAAGATAATTTACACAGTCACAGATTGATATCACAGCTCTAACTGTTCCATATAATTCAAACTCTCTCATATCCTGACATAAATATAATATCGACGATGATTTTCCCGAATCCGAATCATCTGCATTATTTAGTCCCGTATCTTCCTTTGCACCTGCCCTATTTACAGCGCCTTCTAATCCCGTATCTTTATCTGCACCTTCCTTATTTACAGTGTCTTCTAATCCCGTATCTTTATCTGCATCTTCCTTATTTACAGCGCCTTCTAATCCCGCATCTTTATCTGCACCTGCCCTATTTACAGAGCCTTCTAATCCCGTATCTTTATCTGCATCTGTATCATCTTCATTCACACATTCTATATCCGCATCTTCCATACTCTGCAGCTCTGCGAATCTTTCTCTTGCCACATCCAGCATTTCCGGTGAATTGTCAATCCCTATCATATCAAAACCGGCCTTATAAAGTCGTTCCGTGATCTGGCCCGTCCCACAGCCCAATTCAGCAACAATGCCGTTAGCGATGCCATTTTCATTTAGTAATTCCTTAATATATTCTCCCCAGCTGTCATAGGGTATATTATCCATCAATTTATCATATACAAATGAAAAATAAGAATAACTATTGTCCATTAATGATTCCTCTCTGTTTTTTTGACTAAATTTTGCCTATAAATAATTCTGGCTTTGTTTCACTTGTGAAGCCTCACACGACTGTCACGAGTGTGCGGCGGCAATTCATCAATTATTCTGGCTTATTATTTTCTTGCTTTCTCTTTGCTATAGCTCTAAGCCTCTCCTCTTTTGAAAAAACGCATCCGCAATAATCCTGTCTGTAAAGATTATATTCCTGAGAAAGTTCTATAGACCTTTTATAACCATTCTTTTTCTTAAAATCACTATACAAAAACAAGCAGGGATGATCATTTTCTGCTTCATCTACTTCAGCTTTATTGTGATAAGGCCCCTGAAGCTTTAATTCCATTTTCTTTCCAATCTCGTTTAACCAGGTGGCATTTTTATATGGACTGATGGAAAGGGTGGTCGAAAAATAATCATAACCATTGTTATATGCATATTCAGCAGTTTTTGCGAGTCTCTGCTCATAACATAGATAACACCTTTTCCCTCTTTCCGGAAGATCCTCCAGACCTTTTGCCATCTCATAAAAAATTTCCGGTTCATATCCTCCATCGATAATTTTTACCTGCGTTGCAAATGGCGCTTCCCTTGTAAATCTTATCAGTTCCTCATATCTTTTTAAATATTCATCTTGTTCATCAATGTTTGGATTATAGAAAAAAATACTTATCTCGAAATTATGCTGAGAAAGAACTTCAAGGCAATGTGAACTGCAAGGGCAGCAGCAGGCATGAAGAAGAAGTCGTTTCTTCTCACCTCTATCTATCTCTCTTAGTTGTTTCTCAAATCCTACATAAAAGTTTTCCATTTTTTAAATTCTTTCACCTTATTTTTTTATACAGATTTTACATTTGTCAAAATGCACAGACCACAATATATGGTATATATTCACATCTTCGTAACCTTTTCCGGGTTGACTTTGTAAATATTATACAATATACTAAAATTATGAAAAATACACGGGTTAAATTAATAGTTTTATAAAATTATTAAGAAGGGGGCAGGGTTATGACAGTTGCACAAGCAGTAAAAAAGTATAAACTTGAGCCGTTGAATTCAATAACCTCAAAACAAAAAGCAGAAGAATTAAATGTCGAACAGGTTCTGTATTCAAATGTTCAAAAAAACAAATTTGCTTATATTGTAAAAGATGGCGCACGTGGGTATTTTCTTTATAAAGACGAAAAAAGCTTATATACCAAGCTTTACAAAGGTCTAAAGATGATACCTCTAGAGCCCTGATAAAACAGATATATAGCTTTTTTCATATACTTTCCACTTCTGACCGGATATGTACCGCCAATACATATCCGGTCGTTCTTTTTATTGGGATTATAAATAATTCACATCCGCCTGATAAGTAATTTGTTTTTTAGGTCCCGTCCGCCTGATAAATTATTTATTTCTTTATCATCACCTTTGACTTAAGTGTCTGTCTTAAATGAGCCACGCACTCATCATCTAATTCAAGGATATAAACAAATCTTTTAGTCTTCTGCTCTGCATAAACAGCAACTAAATTTTCTGTAGCTACATTGTCAGTAAAGTTAACTACTGTAAGATCCTTCTTGATATCAAGATCATTTACAACATGTGGATCATCAGCCTTATATACAGCCTGAATCTCT
>CAMKMR010000233.1 GCA_946413945.1 uncultured Lachnospiraceae bacterium
CATCCTTAAATCTGTCTCCTGAAAATGATTTCCTTCGTTCCATTCAAGAACAACGTTAGTTTTTCCATTTAACATGTCATAAATATTTCGGATACACTCCCCTACCTGCCTCATTACAGGATTTCTGGTTTTTTCTTCCTTGTTTCCAAGGCTGAGATAAATCTTATCCGAAAAAATTTCATTTGCAAAAATGTAATCCACAAATCCAGGAAACCAAACTGAAGGAGATGCCGCGACGCATCCTGCGAATAAAGGCTGAGATGCTGCATTACCCAATACTACTGGCGATATCGATTCATCACCAGCTGATGACATGACTATATCCCTCTGCGAAAATGTATCCATCTTACAAACGCTCCAAAGTGCAAATAATCCCGCCAGCGAATATCCGCCAATATATATTTTTAAGTCAGCTGATTTGCTATGTTTTAAAGGATTTATCACTTCATTTAAAAGTGAATCAAGAGTCTTCTTTGCATTTCCGCCGAAGGTTTCATTTCCAAATACAGCAGGTGCTTCCCATGGAGATAGGTCGTCATTCCAGTTATCTACCTTTACCGCGATGAAATGAAAGTCACTGATTTGGCTTAGTTTTTTTATCAGGGCAACTTCATTTTCAATCGCTTCTAACTCGTGGTCATAGACCATTTGAATTAAAACTATATTTGATTCCTTGTTACCAAAATGAAATATCTTCATCAAACACCTTCCTTTTTGGCAGTTGGTTACAATTTGTAACCGATAAGTGGACCATAGTCCCCGGGACCTAGGTCCATTTTTATGTTAACCTATATTGATTAGTTTTGATTTTATCTTTACAATGTCATCATAGAATTCTGGGGCTTCATCCATTAATTCCTGCATAGTAATCTTTTTTGCATTCTTCTGCAGCTTCGTGCTCTTCTCTAAAAAGTCTATTATAAACTCGTAGTTATCATATTCTACGTAAAGCTTAACTATTTCCGAATCCTCGCAAAGACTTAATAACGTATTTGGCGAAAGCTCGCTTTCATCAATCTGTTCATAGAAGTCATTCATCTCATCTTTTGCCAAGGCTGCTTTAAGATGTCTTTCCTTAGCAAGTTCTGCTTCCCGAGAGAAAAATACATCCTGAGTCTGCAGCGTTTCATTTGAAAGGATTGCCTTTGCCTGTCTATGGACGATATCTTCTATCTTTCTTACTCTTTCCTCTGGAAATGATTCGTCCCCTCTAAATTTAAATCTATAATCTAAAATATCTTTTACCCTGTCACGTAGAGAGTCATTTAACGCCGCAGATTCAGTTGACATAATTGTGGACCTATGTCCCGGGGAGTGTGGTTCATTTTTTGTGGACCATAGTCCTGGGGACTGTGGTCCATTTAATGCCAGCTGGCCTATCTGTGTGAAATCATTGCCTAATTTAGGGCTGTAGCCATATAGCTTATCACCTATATTGTTAAATTCCTCCATTTCAACATATGGAAACATTGACAGATTAAGGTCAAATACCGGCGCCATGCCAATAACTTCAAGGCTGTCGTTATTAAACAAGATTCCGAAATTGCCGCTATGCCTGTCCTGATTAAAACATAAGGAATCGATTATAAGCAGTTCCCTGAATTCCTGCTCCGCCCCTATCTCACAGTAATAATTCCATACATCCCTTAAAGAATATGATCTTGACTTATTTATCTTTGAGTAGGACGCATAGCCCACATTTTCATTTGTAAAAATGTTGCATTTAGACGCTATGACTCCATCTAGCCTGCAAAGGTCATATTTTACCGAAGCAAGCCCCGGCGCTATTACTTTAGCAATCTCTGCAGCTAGTATTTCGCAATAAGGCTCTCTGCCCGGCCCAAGATCCCCTTCTCTTTTATAATAATAAATGTCACTGCCAAACTCGCCAGATTTATCTTCCTTCATGAAGCATTTTCTAAATGAACCTTCGCTGGTTAATTCTGGCGCGTTGATATAGCTTGCTTCATCGTTATGCAATTCAGAGCCGACTATGTCCCCTGCTTCACATCCTTCAAATGCCAGCTTTGATATAAGGCTGGAAAACTGATTTCTATATAATGAAACCTCGGACCAACTTATATTTTCATCGGCTGCTTTGATCCAGAATGTATCATTTATACCTGCCGTATGGGTTCTTTTAATGAAACTCTCATTATCATACAGCCCAGCTCGTTTCATCACCTCATTCAGGCAGGAATTATATCTGGCCGCCTTTCGGTGCTCTATCCAGTATGTTATATCCTGAAAGTCGAAAGGTGTGCTTTCATACTGCTTAAGGATTTTATATGTAATGTCTGTATCAAACTCATTTTCAATTTTTATAAATTCAAGGACCAGCTTGTCCTTATTCATAAGATAATACATGTTTTACCACACTTTCACTTATTTCAAAATTTAATTTGGTGGCCACCGAGTTGACATAAAAGTGGACCATAGTCCCGGGGGCAGTGGTCCATTTTTATGTTAACTAATTGTAGAGTTCTTTTAGCTCAAGATGCTTAATTTCATCGGTTTCATTTTCAGTAAATCCTGCTCTTGAAATAAAGACATATTTATAGCAATCAAGCCCTGTATTCTTAACCTGCTGGATTTCTTCTTCGATCACTTCTTTAGATATTTTCTTTTTTCTGAATTTAACCTCGTAGAAAACATATCCCTTCTCATCCTGCGTCACCACGTCAAACTCACCATTTGTACGCTGCGCAGGATTGTCATAGTAATATTTTCCAATCTTTTCGATAACAGGGTCTATGTTTCCCAACAGATTCTGCCTGATAAGATACTGCTTGCAGATTTCCTCAAATTTGTGAGGAACGTAATATTCTTCAAAATCCTTCTCAATATATTTTTTATAAAATATTTCCGGATCCATTATATTAAGCTGAGAGGCATATTTAAAAATGTATCTAAAATAGAAATTTGAAAGATTATCGCATATATAATAACCTGTTTTCTTTTTGTTTGTTTCATCATTTATTGGTGCTTGTCTTTCTACAACTTCCATCCTTATCAGCTTATCAAGAACGTCCACCAATGTTGGTCCGCTAGAAACATGTGACTGAGATAAAATGTCACTATATTTCGAAAAACCTCTGGAAAGTGCATCAAATACTTCATTTGCATTTACAATCTTGGAAATTTCTGCACCAAGGTACATCGTAACCTCATTTTCAAGACGAGCACCTGAAGAAGCAATAAGATCAATAATATTATCTTTTACACTTTTTCTATCATCTATCAGTCTGTTAAAATATGGAATCCCCCCAAATACTGAGTATATTCTTACCTTATCTTCGTCCGACATAGCAGGATAGAACAATGCTGATTCATAATAATCCATTTGCTTTAGGTTTAAGGCCAGATCTACTCTTCCAAACAATGGATTTGACTTTTCTAAGAGTGACTTCATGATATCCACGTATGAACCTAATATAATAAGCTTTAGTTTGCTTGTCTCCCTATATTTATCCACTAAAGCCTGAAGGATACTGTCCATTCCTTTAACATTTTCTCTAAGATATGGGTATTCATCCAATATGAGTATCAGATTTTCCTTTT
>CAMKMR010000234.1 GCA_946413945.1 uncultured Lachnospiraceae bacterium
GGATTATTAAATATCAGTTCATCATTACCGCCGCCAAAAACCGGATCAATTTCCTTATTCTCAGTATAAGAACTACCGGAAACAGTAAGATCCGTCCATGGAGACATAAGTACCAAACCGGCCGGGCGCATTTTCCACTGGCTGCGCAGTACATGCATTAAACTTAAGGCCAGACCTCCTCCAGCTGAATCCCCAGCGATAATGATATCGTCAGGATTTGTTCCTAATTCGTCAACAAGATAATCATAAGCCTCCAAAGCATCCTCTAAAGCTGCAGGGAAAACATGCTCCGGAGCGACCCTGTAATCAACTGCATATACAGTTCCACCATGCGATACTTCATGATAATAGCCTGCAACTCTGAAATAATTTCTTTTAAAGGCCTGACAGTAGCCGCCGCCATGAAACATTAATGTCACATAGGGTGAAGCCACTTCTTTTGCCGAAAGCTTAAGCATCTTGAAGTTTGTAAATTCTATAATTTCTGAATTAATATGCTCCGGAAATTTATAGCCCTGTTCCAGCTCAGATTCAGAAAATCTAGATAATCTCAGATCTGTAAATCTATCCATCTGATTAAGATCTGCTACTATATTTTTTATCAACTTACTTCTTCTACTTAGAGCCATTAGGATTCTCCTTTTTTGTTATCATCTATATTAGCAATTATATCATCCGAAATGTCAATATTTTCTGTTAATGTATAAGGATGTTTATCAGTATATTGCATGCTAAATTCACCTGTCGTTTCTATTAATTCATGATGGAATTCATTAGCCGATAGTCTGACAGCACCAGCGCCTAAAATTATCAGCTGCACAAGACCATCTGATGTAGCAACCCTTATATTATAAGAATCCTTATTTTGATCAGTAAATTTAGCGATATACTGGTCAGCAGTTTCAGCTTCCTTGGTATAAACCACATGAATATTGTGATAATCCATCACTTCAGTATGATGCCCTTTTATCCTATAGGCATCAAAAACAACGATCACTTCTTCATTTTTTATTGCCTGATAATTTGAGAGCATGTCAAGAAGCTTATTACGCGCGCCATCCATATTATCCTCTGTAAGATTTTTTAGTTCTGGCCAGGCATGGATTATATTATATCCATCAACCAAAAGATATTTTTCATTTTTCTTTTTTGCTATAGTTCTTTTAAATGATACCGGAACAGAGTAGCTTTTTAAATGGTTAAAATGATTCTTTTTCCCTAAAGGATCAGCCTTTTTGTTTTTGCTGATATTATTAATTATTGAATCAATCTCATCTGTTCCTATAGTTGCTTCCAGCCTTTTTTCTAAAGGCATTTTATTCTTAGACAGCTCGCTCTCATCTTCCATTTTTTCTTCAATATCAAAATATCTATCAAGCCTTGGATAAATATGCATATATTCATCAGAAAGATACCATGGGACAAACATAGCAGCTCCATGATCTACAAAAACAGAGCCTGCAGAATCAGCCATATCACTGTCTGGATTATAATTAAATTCTTCTATTATCTTATCCTGTTCCTTACAGATATCATAGCCATCAAATTTAAAACTGATAAAACCAGCGCCATGCGTATAAGTATTAAGCTCTGCCTGATAATTTCTTATCTTAGAAACAGGAGCTCTGCCGACAATATTTACCAGATCTTTATCCTGGCTTTCAATCGATGCAGTTCCATTAAATAATTCAATATCAGTAAGGGCACGTCCGGCAGAGTTTTGAGGCAGACTGATAACAAAGCTAAAAAATGGCTCTAACAATACACTTTCTGCCTTCATTAGTCCCTGTCTCACTGCTCTAAGAACAGCTTCCCTCATATCTTGGGCTTCTGTATGCTTATTATGAGAGCGCCCGGCACATACAGTTATCTTTACATCCGTAAGTGGTGAATCCGTAAGGACGCCTCGGAGCAAGCTGTTAGATAAATTAGATATAATATTTTTTTGATAGTTAATTGCTAATTCGTTAGTTGTTACGTCATTTGCAATAACTATGCCTGCCCCTCTTTTTAAAGGTTCCAAAAGCACGTGAACTTCAGCATAATGTTTTAAAGGTTCATAATGGCCACAACCATACGAAGGAGAAAGAATCGTCTCCTTATAAAGTACGCGACCATCGGTAAAGCTTACATCAGTCTTAAAGCGTTCTTTTATTAAGCTGCTTAAGATCTGTAGCTGTATCTCACCCATGATACAGATCTCTATCGATTCTGTTTCTTCATTCCAGAATAAAGAAAGCTGTGGTTCCTCTTCTTCTAATTCCTTAATCAGAGGGTAAAAATCTTTAGCCTTGATACTATCGTCAAATTTTAAAACATATTTTAAAACCGGCTTAACTTCAAGCTCTTTTTTATCAAGCATATATCCAAAGCCCTGGCCACAGTAGGTCTTATCAAGTCCAACTAAAGCAACTACATCCCCTGGAAATGCCTCTTTTACCGTTTCATATTTAGCCCCATCATAGATTCTTATCTGATTTATCTTTTCATCATCAGATATGATATCTTTAACAGCTATCTTTCCACCAGTAACCTTAACAAAGCTAAGCCTTGTATCTTTATCTCTTGTGATCTTATATGAAAGCGCACCAAATTCTTCTGGATATTTCTTTTCTAAAATTAAAGAAGATAAAGAATCAAGGAAAAAATCTATACCTTCCTCTTTTAACGCAGAACCAAAATAAGTAGGGAACATCTGCCTTTCATATATTAGTTTTTTAATTATATTTTCAGGAATTTCTTTAGTTTCAAGAAAAGTATTTAAAGCATCATAAGAAAGCATTGCTACTTCCTCGATAATAGCGTCTTTATTTGCTGTCATATCTATGAATGGCATTTTAAATACTGAATTTAATTCTTCAAGGATCTCACTCTTAGTTCTTGCAGCCATATCCATTTTATTTACAAATACAAAACATGGCAGTTCATACTTTTTAATAAGATTAAATAAAGTCCTGCTATGAGCAGTCACTCCATCAGTAGAAGAAATAAGGAGAACACAATAATCAAGGACACTTAGAGCTCTTTCTGTTTCAGCAGTAAAATCCACGTGTCCTGGTGTATCTATAATCGTATATCGTATGTCTTTATAACTAAAGATTGCTGGTTTAGAATAGATAGTGATCCCACGCTTTTTTTCCATAGAATCAGTATCAAGAAAGGCGGTACCATTATCCACTCTTCCAGCAGTCTTTAACTTGCCTGCATATTTAAGTATACTTTCAATAAGTGTAGTTTTTCCTGCATCAACATGAGCAAGGAAACCAATAGTTGTCTTTTTCATCTGTCTTAAAATATAGTATTCCTCATATTATTAATGTCGTAAAGTAAAAAACGAAAATAATCTGAATGATCATAGAAACATTTTAATATAAGAAAAGAAGCATGTAAATATACATGCTTCCTTTAAAATACCTATTGATTTGATTTTTTCTATTAAAAATGGAATAAAAGGATATTTTGGAAATCCATTAAATATAGATAAATCTTCTGGGCCTGGGACGAATACAAAATATGTATTATCTAATAATTTTTTATTTTCTAATAATATTTTTTCGAGT
>CAMKMR010000235.1 GCA_946413945.1 uncultured Lachnospiraceae bacterium
AATGCTATTAAAGAATCCCTTATAACTATGCTGAAAAGAATAGGATATGATGTGTCAGAGCTTGATTTTTCTAAATATATAGAACGTATCGTTATAGCTGCAAATACAACGATGGCATCTATAATCCTTGGCCTTTCGATAGAATCCCTCGGGAAAAGTCCATTTAAAATGCCTTTTGATTCTGATAAGGAAATTTTTTTGTTTGGTATTAAATGCTACGTTCTTGCAGGTGCATCAGCTTTTATTGGGGCGGATGTTTTGGGTGGTGCTTACAGTTACTGCCTTAAAGAGAATGAAAGCTTTATGGATCTGGGTACTAACGGTGAGATGATAGTAAGGTCAAAAGAAGGATATTTTGCAACATCTTCTGCCTGCGGCCCGGCCTTTGAAAATTGTACCAGAGCTAAAGGAATATATGGATCTACTACTCTGTCTAATATCAGTTTTTTATTAAAGAGAAAGATTTTAAATAAGGATCTGATCTTAACAAAGGAGCAGATAAGAGATGGCATAAACTGTAAGGGCATGGTTATAACTGCTGATATATTAAGAAATATACAGCTTGCTGTTGCTAGTGTTTATGCATCTTACAGCATGCTTTTAAAAGAGGCAGGTCTATCTATAGATATGATAGAGAGGCTTTATATTGCCGGCGGATTCGGTTTTAATATGAGCCTTATGGATGCAGTAGAGTTAGGTATCATTCCGGAGAAAGTTAAAGATAAGACCTGTATCATAGGAAACAGTTCTCTTAAATTTGCAGAAGAGGCAACTTTTGACACTTCTAAAATGCTGGGGCTAAATGCACTAAGAAAGGAAGTAAATGTAATAAATTTTGGTGGAAATGGAGAATATCAGAAATTATTTGAAGAAAACCTTAATTTTAAAAGAAGATAAAGTTTGCTTTTAGCTGTTTTTTTTGTATAATAGCTTTTAGATTTTCTAAAGGAATGGATAAGTATGAAACTTATGAATATTGCCAGCGGAAGCAGCGGCAATTGCAGCTTCGTTGCAAGCAGTAAGACAAAAATCCTTGTAGATTCAGGGATCAGCATGAAAAAAATAGAAGAAGGCTTAAATAAAGAGAGCCTTACTATTAAGGATATTGACGGGATAGTTGTTACACATGAGCACATAGATCATGTAAGATCATTAGGTTCTATAACAAGAAAGTACGGGATTCCCGTTTTTCTTACCAAGGGGACAAAAAAAGGTGTTTTTTCAACTTCTTCTTTAGGTAAATTGGATGATTCGCTCTTTAAGGTCATAAGTTCCGAAGATTCATTTACAATCAATGATCTTAATATTAAAACTCATGCTATTTCCCATGATGCTTTTGAACCGGTCTGTTATTCGTTTGATGACGGATATTCTAAAGCAGCCATAGCAACTGATATGGGAACATTTGATGCTGATATCATCAGATTCTTATCTGACATGGATTCGCTTCTTATTGAGGCAAACCATGATGTAAGAATGCTTGAAGTCGGACCTTATCCATATAATCTGAAGAAAAGGATATTAGGTGACAGAGGACATCTGTCAAATGAAAGTTCGGGGAAGCTTATTAAATATCTGCTGAATGACCATATTAAGAATATTATGCTCGGGCATCTTAGCCATGAGAATAATTTTATAGAACTTGCATATGAAACAGTTAAGGATGAAATTAAGGACAATCCATTTTCTGATGACGTGAGAGATTTTAATCTTACTGTTGCTAGACGGGACATGCCGACTGCAATGGTGGAGTTTTAAATATTTAGGAGGATTTTATCATGACAAAGACAATTATTACTGTAGTTGGTAAGGACAACGTTGGTATCATCGCAAAAGTCTGCAATTACCTTGCGAGTAACAACATTAACATCTGTGATATCACACAGACTATCATGCAGGGCTATTTCAACATGATGATGGTTGTAGATACAGATGCAGCTACTAAGTCACATGAAGAGATTGCAAGTGAACTTGATGAAGTTGGAAAAGAAATCGGCGTTCAGATCAAGGCTCAGAAAGAAGAAATCTTTGACATGATGCATAGAATCTAATGCCTGTCATAAGAAAAATAATAATTTAGAAAGGGCATTAAGATGATTAGTATAGAAGAAGTATTAGAAACCAATAATATGATCAGCAAGGAGAACTTTGATGTAAGAACTATCACAATGGGGATCAGCCTTCTTGATTGTGTAGGAACTGATGTTAGTTCAACTTGTGAGAATATTTATAATAAGATTACAGAGAGTGCAAAAGATCTTGTTTCTACAGGTGAAGAGCTTACAAAAATGTATGGTATCCCTGTTGTCAATAAGAGAATCTCTATCACTCCGATCGCACTTGTTGGGGCTTCAGTATGTAAGACAGTTGATGATTATGTAGAGATAGCAAAGACGCTTGATAAGGCTGCTAAGAAGGTTAAGGTTAACTTCCTTGGTGGATATTCAGCTATCGTTTCAAAGAATATGACAGCTAGCGATGAACTTCTTATCAGATCTATTCCAAAAGCTTTATCAGTAACTGACTTTGTTTGTTCTTCAGTTAATGTAGGTTCTACAAAGACTGGTATCAATATGGATGCTGTAAGACTTATAGGTGAGGTTGTTAAAGAAACAGCTGAACTTACTAAGGATAAGGACTCACTTGGTTGTGCCAAGTTTGTTGTATTCTGTAATGCGCCCGATGATAACCCGTTTATGGCTGGTGCCTTCCATGGTGTTACAGAAGGTGACAGAGTTATAAATGTAGGTGTCAGCGGACCTGGTGTTGTAAAGACAGCATTGGAAGAAGTTCGTGGTGAGAGTTTTGAAGTTCTCTGTGAAACAATTAAGAAGACTGCATTTAAGATCACTCGTGTTGGTCAGCTTATCGCTAAAGAAGCATCTAAGAGGCTGGGCGTACCATTTGGTATTGTTGACCTTTCTCTTGCACCAACTCCAGCAGTTGGCGATTCAGTTGCTGATATACTTTGTGAGATCGGTGTTGAATATGCCGGAGCGCCTGGAACAACAGCAGCCCTTGCGCTTCTTAATGATCAGGTTAAGAAGGGGGGAATCATGGCATCATCTTCAGTTGGTGGGCTTTCAGGAGCTTTCATTCCTGTAAGTGAGGATCAGGGTATGATCACTGCTGCCAAGAATGGCGCACTTTCACTTGAAAAGCTTGAGGCAATGACTTGTGTATGTTCAGTAGGCCTTGATATGATAGCAATTCCTGGTGATACAAAGGCTACAACAATATCAGCTATCATTGCTGATGAAATGGCTATCGGTATGATAAATCAGAAGACAACTGCAGTTCGTCTTATTCCTGTTATCGGAAAGAAAGAAGGAGACATTGCTGTATTTGGTGGACTTCTTGGTGAAGCACCTATCATGAAAGTAAATCCTTACTCAAGTGATAATTTTGTAAATAGAACAGGACGTATTCCTGCACCAATTCACAGTTTTAAGAATTAATAAAATATAAGAATTTTGCCGCGGGCTAAGG
>CAMKMR010000236.1 GCA_946413945.1 uncultured Lachnospiraceae bacterium
TTTTCTTTTTGAAATTTTTAAATCTTATGGGAACAAGTGTATTAGCTATCTTGACAAGCTTTATTCGATGATGCTAATATTTGCGACAGGTATTTTGCTTTTTTTAGGAGGATATTAAAGTGAGTAGTTTGATTTATGTAGTGCCATGGGCAATCTGTGATACAGAAAATGTCTACATAAAAAAGGTAAGCAATGAAGGGGCAAGTGTTCTTGGTAAGGGAACTCCAGTTGATGACTGGTGTATCAGGGACGTGATAAATAGTCCTGACAGAAGAAGTAAAGATGTCTATGCTATAATAGATGTATATAATGGTTACGATTTTAAGAATGCAGACAGAAAAAAACCAGTGGAAGTTGTAAAACTTACAAATTCCATGAAGAATCTAAAAGAGCTTGGTTATGTTATGGCTGATGAAACAGAGAGACATTTTATAAGAGAAAAAGTGTTGAAGATTGAGAAGCCGATAAAAAAAACTTCGGCTAAATAGGAGATCAGATGAGAACTGGAACATGGAATGAACTTAAGGTTGAAAGAATTAAAGATTTTGGTGTCTATCTTTCAGATGGGGAAAGTGATGTACTGCTTCCTAAAAAGCAGGTTCCGGAAGGAACAAAGATAGGCGATACGATAAAAGCCTTTGTTTATATGGATTCAAGTGACAGACCTATAGCAACACTTGATAAGCCTCTTATAGAACTGGGCCGTATGGCGAAACTTAGATGTAAAGCTGTTTCTGACTTCGGTGCATTTATGGACTGGGGGCTGGAAAAGGACATTTTTCTGCCTTTTAAGCAGCAGACCACAAAGCCTATTGCCGGTCAGAAATATCTGGTCAGAATGTATGTAGATAAATCAGGAAGACCATGTGTTTCGATGAAATTATATGATTTTCTTTCTCCAGCTTTTGATTATGAAGAAGGAAGCCATGTGACAGGGACTGTTTATGAGATAAGAAAAGGCTTCGGCGTATTTGTAGCTGTTGATGATGAGTATTCAGGACTTATCCATCAGAGCGAGGTATTTGATAAATTATCAGTAGGACAGGAAGTAACCTGTCGTATCGTAAAAATAAGAGAAGACGGAAAACTTGATCTTTCATTAAGAGATGAGATCCCTCAGCAGATCTCTAAGGATGCTGAAATGGTGTATGATATCATAAGAAGTTATGACGGCGTGCTCCCATTTACAGATAAGGCTAGTGCTGAGCTTATCAAGACAGAATTCGGATTAAGTAAAAATGCATTTAAGCGTGCTGTGGGACACCTCCTTAAGGAAGGCAAGGTAAGGATCACAGAAAGAAGTATAGTGCTTACTGAAAGAGATAATTAAAGATCATTTATGAGTATAATAGCGGTTGAGGGCTTAAAAAAGGCCTTTGGTGAAAAGATAGTAATAAAGGATGCTACATTTGGCCTTGAAGCTGGGGAAAAAGCAGGTGTTATCGGTATAAATGGTACCGGTAAATCTACTCTTCTTCGCATGCTTGCAGAAGAGGAAGAGGCTGACGAGGGAAAGATAATAAAGGCGAATTATGCCAGAGTGGCATATCTTCCTCAGAATCCTGATCTGAGTCAGGATATATCAATCCTTAGTTATGCTACGGCGGATCTTTCAGATATGGCAGACGGATGGAACCTGGATGTAAAGGCAAAAGATATGCTTTTAAAACTGGGTTTCTCTGATTTTGATAAAAAGATAAATATCCTCTCAGGAGGAGAAAAAAAGAAGGTGGCTCTGGTAAGATGCCTGATAGAGCCATCAGATATACTGCTCTTAGATGAGCCGACCAACCATCTTGATGCAGCTATGGTAAACTGGCTCGAGGACTATCTAAAAGCTTATAAGGGTACCATCATAATGGTAACTCATGACAGATATTTCCTTGATATTGTTACGAATAAGATAATCGAACTTGATCATGGAGATATCTATAGTTATGCATCGAACTATTCGGGCTTTTTGCTTCTCAAAAATAAGAGGATAGAGGATGCAGAGAATCAGGAAAAAAAGAGACAGAATTTTCTTCGTAATGAGCTTAAATGGGTAAGAAGAGGAGCCAGAGCAAGAACTACCAAGCAAAAGGCAAGACTTGCCAGATTTGAGGAAACAAAGAATCTTAAAGCTCCGGAAAAGGACGAGACCTTAACTTTAGAATCCCTGGCTTCGAGAATGGGAAGAAAGACCATAGAGATAGATAATATCACTAAATCTTATGGTGATAAGACTCTTATAAAGGATTACAGCTATACAGCCTTAAGAAATGACAGGCTGGGTATAGTAGGACCTAATGGCTGTGGAAAGTCAACCTTGATAAAGATGATCGCAGGTCTTATAAATCCTGATAAGGGAAGTATCAGTCTTGGAGATACTATAAAAATCGGCTATTTTGAACAGGAAATAGAAGAACTCGATAAGGCGCCTGAAAACGAGAGGGTTATAGATTATATTAGAGATACAGCTGAGTATATAAGAACTGCAAATGGTTCTGTTTCAGCTTCGGTCATGTTGGAAAATTTCCTCTTTAGTGGAGAACAGCAATATTCACCCCTCTATAAGCTCTCAGGAGGCGAAAAGAGACGCCTTAAGCTCTTAAAGGTATTAATGACGGCTCCGAACGTTCTTCTCTTAGATGAGCCTACAAATGATCTGGATATAGCTACACTTTCCGTCCTGGAGGCATTTTTAAATGCGTTCGACGGCATAATAATTACCGTAAGCCATGACAGATATTTTTTAGATAATGTGGTAAACCGCATTCTGCTCTTTGATGGAAGCGGTGCGATAAAGCAGTATGACGGTAATTATACTGATTTTATCGAAAAAACAGCTTATTCTTTTGACAAGCTGACTCCAGAGACAGGGAATAATAAACTGCTGCCACAGAATAATAAAGTTGCTTATAAGGCAAAGCATGAAGAAAAGCTTAAGATGTCTTTTAAGGAGCAAAAGGAGTATGAGACTATTGAGCAGGATATAGCAATGCTTGAAGAAAAAATAGAAAAATGTGACGCTGAAATTACAAAATACGGAACGGATTTTGTAAAACTTAGGGAGCTTGGAGAAGAAAAAGAAAGATTAGAAAAAGAGCTCGAAGAAAAGATGGAACGCTGGGAATATCTCGAAAACCTGAATGAAAAGATAATGGCCCGGAAAAAATGAACACTTTAGCAAATTAAAGCAAAAAAGTGTTGACATGAAAAAAATTTTGTTTTATATTAAACAAAACAAAAAAATATTGGTAAACCGTTGAAGCGGAGATAAAAATGAAAGATGTGCTCACAGAGAATAAGGGATGCTGAGAACCTTATAGTAACAGTTCATTAAATGGACCGCCGAGGGAGTGGTGAAAAGTTCTTCTTAGTATCCCACTACGTGTAGTGCAGGCGTTAACTGCCGTGGATATGTTAGTATCCAGCTAAGTGTAAAAAGCGTAAGCCTTTTAAAATGAGTGTGGCACCGCGGATTTTTTATTTAATTA
>CAMKMR010000237.1 GCA_946413945.1 uncultured Lachnospiraceae bacterium
GCAGACAGGACTATGTCAGGAATCCCAAATCACACAGAATTTGTGATTGAGGCTTTCTTTTCTTTCTCTTAATGTAATATATTTTATTTCACTCATTTTTAATTCTCCTCACTTTCTTTCATCCACATCTTCTTCTCGCAACTCCATCGCTTGTCATACTCTGTGTTCATCAATATATTATGATAGATTGGCTCGAGAAATACCACCATCCTGTCTAGTACATCATCAAACAATAATCCTGATTCTTTTGCCGGTTCAAAAGCCTTCCATTGGATATTCAATGCGTCATTGTTCTTAAAATCTTCTATTTCCGTAAAGATATCATTGGTTAAATATCTGTTTCGATGAGCCAAAGTACTTCTAATCGCTTCAATAAGAATTTTTCCTTCAAAATCAAAGATCCCTGACAGATAATATATATCATAGAAATCCTTCATTCTGCTCGTTCCAGCCATCCTTTGAAAAATTGCATCAAACTTTTCAGCAATAGTGCTTTCCAACGAATAAGTATACACCTTAGGAGAAACAAAATCAGGCAGCCTTGTAACAATCGTCCTTTTTATCGGATTAGGCACGATTACATCATCAATTCCAACATCAATAGAAAATGGAATCCTCACCTTTCCTATGCGTCCTATAAAAGAAGTTTTTACACCTGGATATTTTTTATCCACCGAAATATTATCTGAACCTAGAACCTCCAGTATTATAAAGTCATTACCTGTATTAATATTGCAAATATCTCTCATTATCTGCTCGATGTTTTCCAAACTTCCATGCAGATTTTTAATAAGAAAATCAATGTCTCTTGTCGGTCTTGAATCAAATTCCGTAAGTGTATAGATAAACATTCCACCTTTTAATATTAGATTATCCTTATACTGGGAAAGTGATAATTTTCTTAGAAATTCTTCCTGTACAAAAAGCTGAAGAACAAGCTGAAATGGAATTTTTTCTGCTTTTGACTGATTCTTCAACCTAGTCAGAACTGATGCCGCCATGTCCTTTATAGCCATACTCCCAGTACCTCCCTTACCTTTTTCTCCACATGAAGCAGTTTTGCATACTTCATAAGCCTCGCCTCTACCTTCTTCGGATCTTGGATATATCGCTGAATAGCAACATTGAAAAGCTCTCCGTCCACTTTGTTTCTATGAAGAAGGAGATCACAAATCGTTCTTTCCCTGTCATATATTTTAACAGGCTTACCGTCAATCTCGGCTTCTTCTATCCCCACTTGATATCGATCAGTACGAATAAAATGTGGTTTTACAATAGGATAATCAATGTAAAATCTGGTTCTAGTACTTTTACTATCAACTGCCAGATGCCACGCCGCCGGAGTTCTGTCCGTATAGCCATAATAATCTAGGGCACTCTCCATGCATATAACCCCATCTGGAAATAGTGTCGTAATTGTAGGAATATCAGAAAAAGAATCTTCCCCTGCATACTGATAATAGCCACGTCTGACCTGCTCTATCTCACCTACTTCCAGAAGATTCTGAATTTTCTTATAATAAAAGCCCTCATTTTTTAGTTCCGCAGTTCTCATTAGACCACCATACCGGTCAAAAACAGTTTTAAGATCTTCGTTCATACCATCGCCTCATATTTATTATAATATACAACTTGTTACAAGTTGTTGTATAGTTTGATAAATATAGTGTATTACTTTTCACGAACAAATTCAAGAAAAACAGGCGGCTTACAGCCGCCCGTTCCTATTATCTATGTATATAGAGTCTTGTCATCTCTGGCTCACCATCCCCCTGAGCCATACAAAAGAATTCCCAGCCATATCTCTCGTAAAATCCTGTATGATCAGTTACAAGATATACCGGAGATATCCCCTTGGTCTTTAAATCTTCTACCACCATATTAAGTAAATCTCCGGCAATGCCCCGGCAGCGATACTCTTCTTCTGTAAAAACTGCGCATAATGGACCATAGTCCCGGGAGCTATGGTCCATTTTTATGTAAACCTTAATTGCTGGATCCGCTACCTGATGAACTTCTGGATGCTTCCCTGTCACGGATCATATGCTGAAGTGCTACAAGAATCGCAACAACCTTTTCCTCATGCTCTCTCTTATAAATATCAATGCAATACTTATCATGAAGAGAAAGCATCTTCTGTCCAATAACAGCAATAATATTGCCGTATTCATCATAAAGCTCAAAATTAAGTCCCAGGATATTTCCCTTAAGGCGCCATCCAAGTCCTTCAATATTAGTCACATCTTTGATAATGTGAAATATCTCATTGGAGAGCTGAAACTCCTGTCCATTAGCCATAGTGATGTAATGACGTTCGTGAAATGAAAGGAGTTTTCTCTCAATATGAGCCACTTGTTTCCCTGCGGCAGTAAATACATCAGTCTTATCATGTAATGAAATCACTTTTGATCTGGCCTGATAAACCACTCTCTCACTGGAATCGGTTATATCTATATGATGATGCAGACTTAAGATCTTTGTACTTGTAAATAGTGAGTATTCCGGAACACCGAAATTATTTACATTATTTACATTTGGATCTTCACCTGCATTATGAAACCTATGAACCTTTGAAAAAACTCCCATATTTTTCCCTTTCTATCTTATATTTTACATCATAAATAATATCATCTGCATCTCATGAATCCACAGCATCCCAGCTCTGATAATTCTGAAAACCCCAGTGACTTATAAAATGCAATAGTCTTTGGAGTATTGTCAGTAGCTAATTCTATCTGTCGAACATTCTGATATCTATCCATAACAGCTTTAAGCAAGGCTGTTCCAACGCCTTGCCTTTGCTTATCCGGAAAGACCAGGATATCCTGAACAAATACAATGGTAGAGCCATCGCCGACAGCTCTGATTATCCCTAAAAGCTCCTCTCCTTCATATGCCGCCATCACCAGCAATGAATTTTCGAAACCGTTTCGAAGAACTGCCATATCGTCTGTATACGCCGTCCATCCGACCTCTGAATAAAGCTGCAGAATTTCTTCCTCATTATACTTCTTATATTCTTTGAGTTCCATACATAACCTCTTATTTTTCTATTGCAATAATAAGACTACATCAATTGACCTCCTGATTGTAGAAGAGACTAAATTTTATAAAAAAGCTTAAAAATATAGCGGCTTCCGGTTCATCACAGAGGCCGCTTGTATTTGGTTTATTAATTTAACTGAATATCCTTTGCATAAGAGTATGATATAATTTCTCCCCTCTTTGTAGAACTATATCCTTTCTCTTTATGCGAATAATTCGAAATATCAACAGAGCCAAAATCTTTAAACTTAACATATATACGTTCAAGGACGTCCAGTTCTTCTTCGGATAAAACACCATCCGGAAAATCACATTCAGAGATTACCTGATGCTTTTCATACCCATTATCATAGACCACTTCAATGTGCGCAATATGATCTGCAGTCATCCTACCTAGAAGTATATCAAAATTCTCAGGCACTGGACCGTACG
>CAMKMR010000238.1 GCA_946413945.1 uncultured Lachnospiraceae bacterium
TTTATGCTAGTACTATTTCCCTTTTGGAGAATCACCTTCAGAGTTTTTTACGTTAAGATAAACGTCCTCTCTTCTATGGAATCCCTCATCTATTACGGTTTTATCCATATTGTCTTTATTAACCTGATAAGGTCTAAGACCTATATAATTAATATACTGACTTCCATTTTGGATTCTGGCGGTATAACTTAGTTCTTCGTCTTTTGCCAGCTTAACCGCACAGTCAGCTGCTGATGTTGCCAGTTCACTAATAGGCTTATATATTGTAAGATACTGCGTTCCTTCTACAATCCTCTGACAGGCGTCAAGATCCGCATCCTGACCGATGATTATATAATCATCGACCATATTACGCTCAAGTAAAGCCAGTATAACCTGACCGGCCAGAGCGTCATTTCCACACATTATCACATTTGCTTCTTTAACTTTATCAATATTATCATTGATATAGTCATAAGCAAGATTCTGTTTCCAGTTTTCTATATAAGTTGTATCAATGATCTTATAACCTTTTTCCTCAACTACACTGGTAAAACCTGCATCTACCATTATTACATTACTATCTGTGGTTGGACCGCTGACCATTATGATCCTCTTATCATTTGTTCCAACATTAGCAAGGGATTCACCCATAAGCGTTCCTACCATGGTATTATCAAATGTGATATAAAGATCCACAGGAGCATCCTGTATAAGTCTATCATAAGATATAACTTTTATCCCTGCATCCTTTGCCATCTGTACTTCTTCAGCCAGAGAATTACAGTCGATAGGAACTATGACAATTACATCAACTCCCTGATCAATAAAATATTTAACCTGTTTTCTCTGCTCTTCGATATCCCCATTAGCACTCTGTACATTAACCTCAGCCCCAAGTTCATTTGCCCTGGAAATAAAGATATCTCTATCCCTTTCCCATCTTTCCATTACAAATGTATCTAAGGTAAAACCTATCTCGATCTTATCATCATCTGCCTTACTGGTATTATTTTGTTTTGAAGAATTACATCCACAAAGTGTTAAGACTAGTGCCATAACTAATAACAAACTCAGTTTTTTTCTCATTCAAGATTCTCCTTATATTCCGAAGGTGATTTACCCACATTTTTCTTAAATATCCTGGAGAAATAATTTGGATCAGGATAGCCTACTTCCATACCAATCTCCTTAACAGATAATCTTCCAAGATCGAGTAATTCTTTAGCCTTACTTATCCTTAAATTTGTCAGATAATCTATAAAATTTGTTCCCGTTTCATTCTTAAATAATTTACTGAAATAATAAGCGCTAATACCAACCATCTGCGAAATATCATCAAGAGAAATATCATTTTTATAGTTCTCATTGATAAAATTAATCGCTTTTTCTACAGGTGTTCTCTGCATCTCTTCCTGAGAATCCTGCACCATTCTGGCAGCAGCGCTGATCTTTTCAAAAAAACAATTCTTCAGCTGGTTTAAGTCTTTAGCTCCCATTACCTCATCTAAATAGTTTGTCCTGCCAGAAAATTTATACATAGCATTAGTTTTTTGATACGCTGTTCTTTCTGCTCTAAGGACAAAATCTATTACTTTGATCTGTATATCGCTAATTTATCATGATGATATTTTATCATCCAATTCCAGAAATGGATAGTTTCATTTGTTGCCAGATCATAGTTTCCCTTTTCCACTGCTGCAAATATTGCTTTCTCAGTATCTATAGGGTAATCATCCTCATATTCAACGCCCACCTTAACATCCTGGGCATGAAGGACAGAACCATTTCCAATCTGTAATGCTGAAATTGCTTCGTGGTAAGATTCATTCATCTTTTCAAAGCTCTTTACATTTCCGATTCCGATACGAAGATCTATATTGATATCATCCTCTAACTTATGAAGCAGGGTCCTTATCCTTTCAACCAGCTTTGTTCTGTATTCATAAGGCATAGATGCTTTATCATAGGTTGCAAGGACAATGATCTTATTTGTCATAACCGGCCCTACTACAGCATTTATCTCAACCTTTATAGATTCTTTGATCAGCTCATAATGATCTTCAAGTCTTACAGATGAGCCAACAACATTTGAGATATCACCTGCAAATTCCTGTTTTGCTTCAACCACTAAGATATATCCATAGTTTTGGGTTATACCTAATATATCCCTATATTTTCCAGTTGCTTCCTGGCTTTCCTCTCCCATAAGAAGGGTAAAGATAAGTCCATTTTCCATAAATGGTATGATGGTCTCTAACTTTTCCTTTATAGTAAGGTCTCTTTTTCTTACTTCCCTTCTTTTATCAACTATGCCCATAGCTTTTACAAGCACATTTTCTATATCTTCTCTGCTCACCGGTTTTGACAGATAATCAAGCACGCCTATCTTTATTGTTTCCTTTGCATAATCAAATTTATCAAAAGCTGTCATTACAATAAAGATTACATTATTATTGCTTTTTCTTATCTCTTTCATGGCCTCAATACCATTTATACCTGGCATATGAATATCCATAAAGGCAATATCCGGTCTGAAATTTTCAGCTATCTCTATTACACTTCGTCCCGTTTTAGCCGTCTCAATTTCACAACTATCCCCAAATTTTGAACTGATGATAAATTTTAATGACTCAATAACGATACTTTCATCATCTGCAATTAAAATCTTATACATTTTCAACCTCGTAAATCTTTTTTCATTAGAGAAAATGCCTCCTAACTCACGACTAAAGTCACGAGTGTGCGGCGGCAATTAATCAATTTAACTCATCATTAAGCGGGATCTTTATAACTATTTCAAAACCACTCATTTCTTTAGTCTCAGGTAATTCCACCACATCTTCTCTATTATAATAAAGTCTGAGTCTGCTTATGATATTAATAAGTCCGACACCGTTTCCATTGTTGTCGCCTTTTTTACTTTCATAGCTTCCATCAAGGATCTTCTTTTTATCCGCCTCATCCATACCCTTTCCATTATCGGCAACACTGATAATGCAGTCATTATCGTCTCTAAAAACTGAAAGGAATATCATGCCCTTTCCTTCCATATTCCTGATACCATGATTTACTGCATTCTCTATAAGCGGCTGAATGACCATCTTGGGCATATGGATAGACAGAAATTCCTCATCTATATCCCTGACAAGTTTTATCTCTCCGCCAAATCTAACGTCTAAGATTGCCATATAATGATCAACCAGTTTTAATTCATCTTCTATAGACGTTAGACCATTATCTTTTTTTAAGTTATATCTAAAGAACTTGGCAACATTTTCAATATAAACACTTGTTCTTTTTGCTCCTTCAAGCATCGATAACTGCATTCCTGCATTGAGAGTATTGAAAAGGAAATGCGGATCTGTCTGAGCCTGAAAATATCTAAGTTCTGCGTCTTTAGCCTTGGCTTCTAGCTTAAGCTCGCGTTCTCTTATGTCTCTTTTTTCTTCAATGCTCTTTTTTTCATTTTCCATATATTCTTTAATACTTACGA
>CAMKMR010000239.1 GCA_946413945.1 uncultured Lachnospiraceae bacterium
TGAAAATATTCCTGCATATAGTATGGACCACATAGCTTTTCTTATTGATTCCATGTCTGGCTCTTCAAAAATAAACATAGATACTGTAGAAAGACATGCCACTACAAAAAACATTATTGCTGTCAGTTTAAGGCTGTCAGCTTTTTTTGAATAATGATTTACTGCCATTATCTGCAAAGCGTAGATTATCGCACAAAGAATGACAAGACTGTCTCCTATTCCAATCTTAAATGAGCCATTTATACTTAAAAGATATAGTCCCATAAGGCTTAACGCCACCGCAAACCATATCTTTTTCTCCTGCTTTATCCCACTTATCAGTGATATGACCGGAACAAGCACTACATAAAGAGTTGTTATAAAACTTGCCTTAGCTGTTGTGGTAAATGCTAGTCCGTACTGCTGAGTAAAGCTGGCCAGAAATAAAAGCATTCCGCATACAAGTCCTGCCTTTATGTTCTCCTTAACACTTTTCTTTTTATCTTCCTTTGTTATTTTTTCTGTGGTATTTTTTCTTTCTTTTTTATCTCTAAACACAATAAAAGGAAGAAGCACTATAGTTCCTATATAACTTCTTCCTGTAAGATATGTAAATGCTCCTACATTCTTTGCTCCTATGCTCTGGGCTGCAAATGTAGTCCCCCAGAAAAATGCTGCAACAAACAGCAGGAATACATATTTTTTTTCGTTTTTTCTATTATCTTTATTTTCTGTTACTGATTTCATTTTTTTGCTCCATTAAAAAGTTACTGATGAACTATAGCATAACCAGTTTAATTTGTGAAGCAAAAAATTCAGGTATTTTTTATTTGCCCTCATCAACTGTATTCATTATCATCACTCTTGCAAGTGCTCTGGTTAAGTGAATATAATAACGCTTTACAAGAATTTAGTTGTAAAAATCAAGCCAATCCATTCAATATCCATACATTAAACATCGAATAACCTATGCCATGAGCAATTATCAGAGATAATGTGGAACAACTTTTTATTTTAAACCTTAACAGACAAATTAATGAACTAAAAATGATTGCTATTAGAATCAATCCATTTTGACCTTTTATGTAATGAGAACAAGCAAACAATAATGATGAGGCAACGATAGCCATAGCCTCAGAGTCACAATACTTTTTTATCTTGAAATAAATAAATCCTCTAAATAATAATTCTTCAACCACTGCAACAACAAAAAAATAATACAGTATCGTCTTAATCTCCAAGTATTCTACAGTCAGTCTATTTCCATATCCTAAAAGACGAAGCATCATTATTATCACAAATGACAATACAACTCCCATCACCAGACCAATAAATATCTGTCTGCCAATTTTCACTTTAAAGAATCCATATTCTGATATTTTTTCTTTTCTAAATAAGAAGATCATAACCGGAATCAGTAAGATACAAAAGTATATTCCAATATTAGTCCAACTACACCTTCCCCATATCAGAAAACTGCCTTCAAAATCGATATCAAGTAAACCTGCAATAGTAATACCCACAAGCGCAACCATATAAACAATAACAATATCAAATATATCTCTTATCTTACTCATCCTTATCTCCACATTCATTAAGAGTCTTATTAATAGCCGCCTTAATCTGTTCCCTTGTTAAGTCTTCTAGAGGATGCATTTTTTCAAAATTATTTGAAATGTACATATATAATTCGTGATGATCTGCATATTCTAATGAATCCTCATCTTTATAATACATTATTTCAAGATTTATCATTACTTCAGTATTAAAATTGTAATAGCTCCTAAAATAAACACTATCATGCCTAATCGCATATTTAAACGCGCTTAAATAATCCATCGACTCATCATCTGCATTTTTAAAATCCTTCAAGATTTCAAGTATCTTCTCCTCAGAAAAACTATAAGAATCTTCAAGATCTTTTGTATTAAACTCTGCATAAGCTAATGACGTTAACATATAAAAATCATTAAAACTTTCTGTATTAACAACCAACTCAGATATATCGCAATCAAGGAAATAAAACTCTCGAGAAAAGCTGGTTAAAAATAAAATTTTATAGTATATTTCTCTTTCAGCCTTGGCTTTTCTTTCCTTTGCATTTTCTACTATTTTCTTCGCTGAAATAGTACATAGCAAAAGTATTACTATAACAACTATTATCATTATTTTATTTGTCTTCTTCATGTGCTTTTTCCCTAATCGTTTTTTTAATTGCTTCATTTAGTTTATCTTCACTTTGGTATTGTTTATCAGCATTATTTTCCAACTTTCCAATGACTTCTGTTCTGATCTCTCCGTATCGTACGTCAAGTGCCATTTTTTCAATACCTCCATAAATATTTTTTTAGCGAGCAAACTGAAACGTTTAAATCCAGGCTGACAGTTATAAATAAAAAAGGTTGCAACAATAATCAAATTATCATTGCAACCGAACTGCCATAACATTTTATGTCTTAGACTCCTGGCTTTGCGTCCTCAAATCAAGCCATTTGGGAATTATGTATATATCTGCTCTAAACTCGGAGATACAGGAAACAAAATCTTTGGAAGAAAATAAGTTTAATGAGCCAAAAAACAAATACAGTTATATAATGTGCTTAATTTGCTCAATCTCATAAAAATGACTCTTGAAGTTTTTATTCAAGAGTCATTTTTTTTGCTAATACAAAACAGCTTTTACTCTTTTTCTTTATCCTCACAATCATCAAGTGTCTTCTTTATAGCCGCATCAATCTGTTCTCTCGGCAATTCTTCTAGGGGATGAATTTTTTCAAAATTATAAAGAACATATATATATATATCATGATCGTTTTCAAACTCTATAGAATCCTCATCTATATAATACATTAATTCAAGGTTTACCATTACTTTAGTATAAAAAAAATAGTAACGATCAAAATATTCATTTTCATAACTGATTGCCCTTATGAACGAGATTATATAATCCATTTCTTCACCAGTCACTTCAATATTTTTATAATTTTTTAATATTTCGATTATTCTTTCCTCGGAAAAAGAATATCCCCATTCACGATCCTTTATATTAAAATTTGCATAGGCTACTAAGGCCGCTAAGTAAAATTCTTTTATATCATCTGTATTTATAGTTAACTCAGAAGTGTCACAATCAACGCGAAGCAGCCTTCCCATATCTTCTAGATTTTTAACATAAAGATACCCTACTGCCGTAGCAGGATCTCTTTTTATTCTTTCGTACTCTTCACGCTTTTTTTTGGAAATAATATGATTCAAAATCACAACTAAAATCGCGACTAGAATAGCAACTAAAACTACTATTATTATTTTACTTGTTTTTTTCTTTTTCATTTTCTTTATCCCTTATAGTTTTTCCTATTGCTTCATATAGTTTTTCTTCTCTACATTCTTCTATTTCACCTTCATTACTATGAACTATATCCGAAAAAGTCTCATAATTTTTGAAATCATCTGATGATTCTTTTAATAAGCGATGAAAATCATCCAAGTTTT